>CALBTA010000266.1 GCA_937967755.1 uncultured Planctomycetaceae bacterium
GCAATCAAACAACAACTACCGAAAAGCCAAGGGTAACGGCGTTGGGTGGCACTGGCGCGGCCAGTGTAAATCCACGCGTTGCTTGCAGTCAGACGAAACTGCCAGGTGTCCGCGGTGACCTCGGCCGAGATACGTTACCGCAAGCAATTGCCTGAAGGACATTGGCCGCGCCAGTGCCACGGTGCGTCGCCATAAACTTCCCAGCAACATCGTGTTCAGATGGCTGCCGCGCATCGTTCGCTTCGCGCATATAGAATGTTGAATGGGGATCTACTATGGAAGACATTAAGGGCTCAAGTCATGAAAACTGTGGTTGCACTTACGCTGACAGCACTGGCCGTTTCCTTCACGCTAACGTCCGCCTCCTTTGCCGAAGAGCGAAAAGTGAAAGTCGAGTTCGATGCTCCGGCGACCAACTACCGCGTGAAGATTCAAGAAGTTCACCGCGTGGGGGATCAGCTTTGGGTGATCTCGAAAGTCTCAACCGCCGGCGACTTCGGCGGCAGCGCGATCACCCGGGTTTCCGATGAAATTGAAATCGACGCGCCCGAAGAATTGCCGGTGATCCACAAAGTCCTCGGCAAAACCTGGAATTGGGGCAAGGACACGAAGAATTTGCAGTACGTGGCCAAGCGCGCGGAACTGGACAAGGCGCTTAAAGAAGAAATGGCCGAGCGCATTTGGCAACGGCCGAAAGATTAATCGCGATGCGCGGTTGAACCTTTCGGCTGAACCGCTCCAACATGTTGGTCGCTGGTAAACGCCGGCGATGAGTCGACGGGATGCGAAACACCGTCAAGCCTTGGACAACATGTTACTCAGTCCAGGCACTTTTTCTGGCAACTCCCCGGTGACTGGGACGGTATCGCTACTTTTGATCTGCGTAAGAGAACGCCAAGTCAATCTTTTCTTTCGGCCAGGGCTTGCCGTCGACTTCGACGTAGGGGTAGACGAAATAATTCAGCGGCGGGCCGGCTTGCTTGGGGATCAGATCGATGTCGCGGCCGGTGGTAAAGGTCACGCGGTCTTCGGTCAGATTGCCGAAGTAGTACTTCTTCATTTCAGGATGCTTGTCCGCTTCAGAAATATCGACCGGAACCCACCCGTGGCCCTCGGCATGGAACTGTGCCCAGCAGTGATAGCCGCCGATCTTTCCTTCGCCGCGCTCCGGCGGAAGGGGAAATCCGATCTCGAATTTCGCCGGCAGTTTTTTTGTGCGGGCGAAGGAAATGAACAGGCTGTGAAAATCGGTGCAATTGCCGAAGCGGCTATCGCAAGCCCGAACGGCGTCACCGTTACCGTAGCCGGGCTGCGGCTTGTCGTAGCGCATATGCTCGTCGACGCGCTCGTAAAGCTGCTTGCCCAATTCCAACGGTTCGTCGCTGAGGGTCAGATCAGTGATCAACGTCTCCGGCTTTCCGCCTAGCGGCACCAGGTGATTGGCGGCCAGGAACCGTTCCGCTTGCTCTTTCGGCAATTTCTCGACCGAGTCCCGCTTGGCCAATCCGTGAACTTCCTTCCGTGTGATCAAATAGCTGATGCGGAAATCGACATCGCCCGATTCGTTCGGTTCAAAGTACAGCACTTTGTTTCCATACTTCTTTTCCTGCGCGGCTTGTGCATCACCGGGAATCTGCGTGCTGACGATCTTCACCTGTTGGTGATCGTTCGACTGCGGCATCGGCAACCAGACGCGGACCTTGGCATCGGCCGGCAAGTCTTTTATCAACGCGCCGTAGTTGAAAACGAAGGTTCGGCTTGCCGGCTCATCGGCACCAGTGTTCCCGCCGAGCAACATCAGAATACAAGCCGCCAGATTTACGCAAACGAGTTGATATCTCCTCACGGTAGTTCCTTCCCAATCTTTGGATGCCGGAAAGACCAACAACGGAAACTTATCGAACAATTATACCCGATAAGCGGAGGTGATGTTCCAGCGGAACATGCGACGATTCGGCAGCGCTGTGCGGATCAGCGGATTCGGCTAGCCCGATTCATTCGGGGCTCCGCCGCCGACCAGTTCCGCCACGCCGCGCGACAGGCTGGAGATGCTTGGCCCTTCCATGAACTGGGCCATCGGAATGGAAACCAGCAGCCGGGCTTCGACGGTGTTCTTCAGCTCAATTGCCATCAGCGAATCGAGGCCCAACGTGTTCAGCGGCTGCTCCACTTCAAGCTCTTCAGGGTCGAGGCCCATGATCTTGGCGAGTTGTTCGGCGAAGTAACCTTGCAACAGTTCCGCTCGCTCGTCGAGGTCGACCGCTTGCAGTTTCGCCCGCATGGCATGATCAACTTCGTCGGCCTGATTGCTCGCCGACGTGACATCGGTATCGGCGGCGATGTCGGTCAGAATCGATGGCGTGCCATGACGGTACAGGCCCAGCATGTCGCCCCAACGAACATCCATCACTGCGATGTGATGATTCTTGCTCTCGTCGATGATCTGCCCCAGCGCTTCCAGCGCCCGTCCGCCCGGAATCAACTCCATGCCGCGGTCGGCCATTTGGTCGTCGTGCCCGGCATCCTTGGCCATACCCGATTCGGCCCACGGTCCCCAGGCGATGCTGGTCGCCGGCAAGCCTTGCGATTTTCGGAACGCCGCCAGGCCATCGAGAAACGCATTGCCCGCGGCGTAATTGCCTTGGCCGGGCGAGCCGAGCGTGGCGGCGACCGATGAGAACAATACGAACCAATCCAGCGGCTGGTCCGACGTCACGGCGTGCAAGTTCCATCCCCCTTGCACCTTGGGCGACATCGCGCGGTCGAGCCGGCCGAGTTCCATGTCGTACAACACCCCATCGTCCAACACGCCCGCGGCATGCATCACGCCGCGCAGCGGGGGGAACTCGGCGGGGATTTGTGCGATGGCTGATTTTAATGATTCGAGGTCGGATGCGTCGCCCTGCAAAGCAGCAACCCGCAGGCCGTCAGCCTGCATTGATTGCAAAGTCGAAATCGTCTCGTCGTTCGGCGCGCGCCGCGACAGCAGCGCGATATGTTCCGCCCCTTGCGAAGCCAGCCAACGAGCAACTTGCAAGCCAAGCGCGCCGAGCCCGCCAGTGATCAGATAGGTTGCATCGGCGCGAATCGCCGGCGGCGTTTCTTCCTCTTCCGCCTGCGGCATTGCCCCATTCGCGTCGGCAACTTCCGGCTGCTGAATCGAAACGACTACTTTGCCAACGTTCTTCCGCTGCGCCATGTAGCGGAACGAATCACGCACTTCGTGGTAGTCGTACTGAATCAGCGGCAACGGGCGATAGATGCCGGCATCGAAGTATTCCATCATCTCGGTAAACATTGTGCGGATGTAGTCGGGCCGCTGACGCAGCATGCGGTCCAGGTCGATCGCAAAGTAGCTGAGGTTGTCTTGAAATGGCGACAGCCCGATTTTGCGATCCGCGTAGATGTCGATCTTGCCGATCTCCAGGAAGCGGCCGTACGCCTTCAAAATCGAAAGGCTTTTGGTGATCGCCTCACCCGGCAGAGAATTCAGCACCAGGTCGACCCCTTCGCGGTCGGTGAGTTCCAGAATCTCATCGGCGAAATCGAGCGTGCGAGAACTGAAGATGTGCTTCACACCCAGGCTGCGAAGGTAGTCTCGCTTCGACTGACTGCCGGCAGTGGCATAAACTTCCGCACCAATGTGTTGGGCAATTTGAATCGCCGCCAGACCAACGCCACCGGCGGCCGCGTGAATCAGCACCCGCTCGCCCGGCTGCAAATGGGCCAGGCGGATCAGGGCGTAGTACGCGGTGAGGAATGTAATCGGAACGGTGGCCGCTTCCTCGAAGTCGAGCGTCTTGGGCTTCTTGACCAGCGCGTACTCGGTCGTGATCGCGTGCGTGGCGAAACTGTACGGAGCTACACCCATCACCTCGTCGCCCACGGCGAAGCGGTCGACCCCTTCGCCGACCCGCGTCACGATGCCGCCGCACTCAATACCCAATGGCACGACATCGTCCTTAATACCCGGGTAAAGCCCCAATGCCTTCAGGACGTCGCTAAAGTTCAAGCCGGTCGCCCGCACTTCTAATTCCACGTGACCGGGCGGCGGGTCCATGCGGTCGCAAGATTCGACCGTCAGCCCGTCGAAGCTGCCGGCGTGGGCCAGCCGCAATCGGCTGGGGCCGGCGGTGGGAATGATAACCTCGTCGGAATGCTCTGCCCCGTTGCTTTCACCGTTGTTCAGTGCACCACGGCGCAGACGGGCGACGAAGCGTTCGTTGTGACGCAGGGCGATCTGACTTTCATCGCTTTCGGCGAGCAACTCTTTCATCAGCAACTCGTCGTGGCCGCTGCCCGTTGGCAAGTCGACCAACTGACAGTGCAACTCCGGATGCTCCAGCGCCGCCACGCGGCCCATCCCCCACAGCGAAGCCGCCAGCGGGGATGTGGTTTCGTCTTTGTCGATCGCCTGCGCGGCGGTCGTCACAATCCACAGTGCGGGCGGTTTACTCGCGCCCAGCCTGGCCAGCGACTGAATCGCCCGCAGCGCACTGCCACAGCCCAACCGCGAAGCGGCGGCCAATGCCGCTTCACCGCCGCCTTCCAGCTGCGGCACGTCGCCGCTCCACAAGTGAACAACCGCCTTCAGCGGCGGATCGTCTTCGCCGACCGATTCACTGAACAGCTTTTGATAGTGATCCAAATCGAGCGCGTCAATCTTGAACTGTTCGGCATCGTGATGTTCAAACGCGTCGCCCGGACGCACAATAACCGGGCGTCCACCGGCGCTGCGCAGCAGCGCGGCTAGATTTTTTGCAACGCCTAGCTCGTCAGCCAACAGCAGCCAGGTGCCTGCGGCAGCTTCCGGCATATCCTCCACGCCGTCACCGTTCAGCGGCGAATGTTTCCATTGAATATCGTACATCCAGTCGCGAACATCTAGTTGCGCGGCCGCGCCGGCTTGCTTGCCGACGCGTTGGATGCGAACTCCCTCTAAATGCACCAGCACGTTGCCTTCGGCATCCAACAACGCCAGTTCGCCAACGACGACTTCGGGGCTGGGTGCCAGCTCGCCATCGGCATCGGGCTGCGGGGACGTGCGGCGGGCGTAAACCCGCATCTTGTCGGTCAATTCGCCGAAGATTCGCAGCTTCCCCACGCCGGTGGGCATGTAGGTGAAGGGGCTGTAACCGCCGTCTTCTTCCAACGGCACGATCGAGGCCATCATTTGCAGCATGCCGTCGAGCAGCGCCGGGTGCAGGTGGTAGTCGCCAAGCTGTTTGGCGGTCGCCTCGGGCAGTTCGACATCGGCCAGCGCGCTGTCATTGCTGCGATGCACCGTTCCCAACACTTGGAACATTGGTCCATAGACCAGGCCGCGCTCGGCGATCATGGCGTAGATGTCTTCGCGCGAGAACACGCCCACGGGGGTCTCTTCCAATTCGCTAACGTCAATTGCTGGCGCTTCACTGTCGCCAGCGGTGTCTTCGTGGCGGACCCGGCCGCAGGAATGCATCGTCCACTCGATCTTTTCGGCATCGGGCAGCGCACTGTACGTTTCGACCGTTACCTCCCCGCCTGATTCCGCCGAAACGCTCGTCTGCGCCATGCGCGACGTACCAGGCGCTAGGAACAGCGGCTGCTGGATCGAGAAATCCTCGACCACGTGGCGGCCTTCGCCGAAGGCTTGCTCGGCGGCCGACAGCGCCATTTCCAGATAAGCCGCTCCAGGTACGACGACCGAACCTTGCACGACGTGATCTTTCAGGTAGTTCGGCGTGCGCTCGGTCAGTCGGGATTCAAACAGCCGTGTCTTCAAGGCGGAAGGAACTTGGCTGCCCAGCAAGGGGTGCACGGCGTTGCCGCGATCGGCGGCGAAGCCGGAACCGCTGGTATCTGGCTCGAACCATTGGTGCGAACGTTGGAACGGGTAGGTAGGCAACTGCACCCGGCGGCGGGGCCAATGTTGGTCGAAGCCGCTCCAATCGATTTCCGCGCCCAAGCAATAAAGCTCCGAAAGGCTTTTGAAAATCGCTTCCCACTGATCTTGCCCTTGCCGCAGCGACGGCAGCCAGGCCGCATCCGACTTGGCAAACCGGCGAGCCATGCCGATTAAATGCGGCTGTGGGCCAACTTCCAACAGCACGTCAGGCTTACTGGCGACAAGGGCTTCCATCCCTTCAGAAAACCGCACGGCGCTGCGCACATGATCCCGCCAGTAACGCGCGGTCGGGGCTTCGTCTTCGATCAGTTCGGCGGTCAGGTTCGAGAACAACGGGATCGCCGGCACGTGGAAATCCAGCCCATCGGCGATGTCCTCGTACTCTTCCAACATCGGTTCCATCAACGGAGAGTGGAACGCGTGCGAGACCGAAAGCGGTTGTGTTTTGATTTCCCGCTCTGTCAGTTGATCCACGATTTGGTCAACGATATTCCCTTCGCCTGAGATGACCGTATTCTCCGGCCCGTTCATCGCGGCGACCGAAACCGAATCGCCATGCGGCTGTAGCAGCGGTTCGACCGTTTCCCGCGACGCGAAGACAACCGCCATTTTGCCGCCGGCGGGAAGCTGTTGCATCAGTTGCCCGCGAACCGCGATCAACCGCAGGCCGTCTTCCAGGCTGAACACGCCAGCGACGCAGGCGGCCGCGTACTCGCCAACGCTGTGGCCCAGAACCATGTCGGGCACGATGCCCCACGATTGCCATAGCCGGGCCATGGCGTATTCAAAGGCAAACAGGGCGGGCTGTGTGTAGGCCGTTTCATCCAGCAGCGTGTTCTCTTCGCTGTCGTTGAACATGACATCCAGCAGCGGCTCGTTAAGGTAGTGCCGCAGGATCTCGTTGCACTCGTCCATCGCCGCGCGGAACGTGGGGTGAGCATCGTACAGTTGCTTGCCCATGCCGCCAAACTGCGAACCCTGCCCGGTGAACAGCATCGCGATCTTCGGACGCTGGACCAGCTTCACCCGGCCTTGAGCGACGCCGCGGGGGTTCTTTCCGTCGGCGACTTTCTCGAGCCGGGCGATCAACTCGTCACGCTCGGCAGCGGCGACCGCCACGCGGTGGTTGAAATGGCTGCGCCCGGTATTTGCGGAATAAGCGATGTCGCTCGCGGTTGCGGAAGGATTATTCTTGGCCGCCAATGCGATGTCACCGGCGAGTTGCGCCAGCGCGGTCTCACTCTTCGCCGAAATGGTCAACAAATGCTGCGGGCGATCCTCCGTTGGCGCTTCGACCGTCGGCGGTGCGGCTTCTTCAATGATGATATGCGTATTCGTACCACCGAAGCCGAACGAACTAATCCCCGCCCGGCATAGCGTACCCTTGGATTGGCCGTTGCTGCCGGCTCCGTTCCAGTCGATCGCTTCGGTCGGGATCTTCAGGCGAGAGCCTTCCAGGTTGATGTTTGGGTTTAACTTGTTGAAGTGCAGTTGCGGGTAAATCTTGCGGTGCTGCATCATCAGCGCCGCCTTAATCAGCCCCGCAATGCCCGAGACCGTTTCTGTGTGCCCGATGTTCGCTTTGACACTGCTGACGTAAACCGGCGGGTCGTTCTCGCTTTGCTTTCTGTAAAGCTGTGTCAGCGATTGGAATTCAATCGGATCGCCCAGCGGCGTGCCCGTTCCGTGGGCTTCGACGTAGTTTATCTGATCGGTCGTCAGGCCAGCTTGCGAAAGGGCGGCGCGGATCACTTCTTGCTGGGCCTGGCTATTGGGCGCGGTGATGCCGCTGGTGCGCCCGTCTTGATTGACCGCGGCGCCGCGAACGATCGCCAGCACGTTGTCGCCGTCGTTGGCCGCGTCAGTCAGGCGTTTTAGAACGACCATCCCACAACCTTCGCCGCGAACGTAACCGTTGGCATCGGCATCGAACGGACGGCAGCGCCCGTCATTGGAAAGCATGCGGGCCTTGCTGAACGCGACGGTCACTTCGGGTGAAAGGATCAGATTCACCCCGCCAGCCAGCGCCGCGTCGGCTTCGTGGTTGCGCAAACTTTGCACGGCTGCGTGCAGCGCGACCAGGCCTGACGAACAAGCGGTGTCCACGGCGAAGCTGGGGCCACGGAAGTCGAGGATATAGCTCAAGCGGTTGGCAGCAATCGACAGCGCGTTGCCCGTGCCGGCGGGGGCATCGGCCCGT
>CALBTA010000267.1 GCA_937967755.1 uncultured Planctomycetaceae bacterium
AGATCGCGCCCAACGAGGCCGGGGCTGGCCTTGGCTTTGGCGACCAGCGATGCATCATCAAGATCCACGCTTGATAGCACTCCTTTCATCGCTCCCCGGTTGCGTAAGATGCGAACCAGTCGCCGCGTATCAATGCCGGCCAATGCGACAACGTCAAACCGCTTCAGATATTCTTCAAGCTGCCCCTGCGAGCGAAAATTACTATCGACGCGGCTGTTCTCTCGCACGATGAAGCCCGAAAGAAATGGCCGGCGGTTTTCAACATCTTCGTCGTTCACCCCGTAGTTGCCAATTTGCGGGTAGGTCATCGTGACGATTTGCCCGCGGTAGCTGGGGTCGGTCAGAATCTCTTGATACCCGGTCATCGACGTGTTGAAGCAGACTTCACCGTCAACTTCGCCGGCCGCCCCCAACAAAGTGCCAGTAAAGACGTTCCCATCTTCCAGTGCGAGTTTAGCGGTTGTACTCATTATCCCGTTCTTAAAGTTTGGACAACAAACCACCCGATAAGCGTATTACGGCTGTGGGTCTTCGGAGATCGCTCTGCGCGAAAGCGAAGCGCGAACTCCGGACAGCCTACTTTCGAGGGTCCTTGTTGCGGCGAACAAGGACCCTCATTTTTTGCGCTGGCAGTATCGTCGCTTTTCGCTCCGCGAAAAGCTGTCTTTCGCGGAGCGAAAGACGACAATCTTGGCCCAGGCCTACCCTAACACATTTCAGTGCGGCCGATAACCGCTCAGTTCGGTGGCTACCTTCCGCAAGCTGCCGATGGATTCACGCTTCTCTACTGCCCCGGCGAATCTCAGGTCTTGTTGATTGTTCGTCCACATCTGATAGCTTCGTGGGTATCTTGGCGGGTCTCTCTGGGCCGGCTTGGGCAAAACAGCGTCTACGATTCTGGGGGAGAGTTCTCTTGGCAAAGAAGGCGAAGCCGAAAGCGACACTTCGGGCGGACGACCTCGAGCGGATCATCAGCCACCTCGACACCCTGTACGAGCGGGGCGACGACTGCCTGCACCCCGATACGGGCATCATCGTCACCGATGGCGAGTACGATGGGCTGCGCCGCGAGCTGAAAGAACTGCGCCCAGATTCCGACTTGTTCGATACGGCCACAGCGTCGAAAGTGCAATCGAGCGTCGGCAAGATCAAGCACGATCCGCCGATGACATCGCTCGAAAAGGCCAGCCACGAAGACGTCGCCACGCAGGAAGAGATGCTCTTCAAGTGGCTGGACGATTGCACCGAGAACGCCCCCGCGAACGTTAGCGGCGGCCCGATGGAGCCTCTTCAGGGCAAGACCTACAAGGGCGAGCCGGCAGTATTTGCGAAGGATTACTTCTACCAGGCGTATAAGCTCGACGGCGTCGCACTGGGCATCTACTACGAAAATGGCAAACTCGTTGCCGCTGGATTGCGGCCGCGCGACGGAGTCAATGGAGAAGACGTCACCCAGCAGTGCAAGTATGTCGAAGGCATTCCCACCCGGCTGAAAAAGAAAGTGACTTGTTCGGTCCGCGGCGAACTGATCTGCCGGCTTTCCGATTTCGCCCAGGTGCAGGAAGACCTGCAAGAAGCTGGTGAAAAATTGCGGGCCAACCCGCGCAACCATGCGGCCGGCGGCATCCGCCAGTTCAAAGACCCGGCGAAGACCAAACGGATGCGGCTCAGCTTCGTCGCCTACAGCATCGAACAGCTTTCCAGCCCGCCGTTCAAAACAGAAATCGAACGGGCCGCCTGGTGCGCGAAAGAATTGGGCATACCCTACGTCGAAACGACGTGGTTTCAGTTCGACGACCTGGCGAAGATGGAAGCGGACGTTCCGAACCTGGACTTCGAGGTCGACGGCGTGATCATTGGCGTCAACAACCTGGAGGACCAGGAACAACTGGGCCGGCACGGCGACCGCCGCACGGGCAACCCCAAGGGCAAGATCGCTTGGAAGTTTCGTGAAGAGGAAGCCACGCCGGTGATTCGCGATGTCCAGTGGCAAACCGGCCGGACGGGCAAGATCGTCGGCGTCGCCATCTTCGATCCCGTCCGCCTGGCCGGCACGAACGTTTCGCGGGCGACGCTGCACAATGCGGGCTTCATGCTTCGCAACGAAATCACGGTCGGATCGACGATCTCGGTCCGCAAGGCGGGAAAAATCATCCCCAAAGTAACCGGCGTCGTGGCGGGAAAAGGGAAGCCCGAGTTTCCAGAGACATGCCCTTCCTGCGAAGCCCCGACCGAACTGGTCGAAGGAGGAACGGCCGACATGCTGGAACTGGTCTGTAACAACGAAGCCTGCCCGGCCCAGAACATCAGTTCGCTTTGCCATTACCTTTCGGTGTTTGGCGTGCTGGGGCTGGGGGAAAGCCGGGTCACGCAATTGGTGGAAGGGGGCGCGATCGCAACGCCCGCCGACTTCTACCGGCTGGATGTTGAGCGGGCCGAAGCGACAGGGCTTTCCCGGCGGCAATCGCTACTGGCGGTTGCCGGCGTGCAGATGATCCCCTCGCCGGACAAGTTCGAGGACGACGCACTCGAGAAAGAAATCGCCAAGGCGAAAAAGTCGAAGAAGCCGATTCCGCTGTGGCAACTGTTCGCCACATTCGGCATCGACGCCGCGGGAAAATCGGCCGGCAAAGTTTTGGTCGATCACTTCGGTTCGTTCGAAGCCATCCGCGCGGCCGACATCGAAGCGTTGGAAGCGGTCGAAGACGTCGGCCCCAAAACGGCCGAAACCATTCACGAATATTTGCGGGCACACGAAGAAGAGATCGACGACCTGCTGCAATATGTAGAACCGCAACTTCCCACAACCGGCAAGCTCACCGGCAAGCGGTTCTGCTTCAGCGGCGGCTTTCCTGAAGGGAAACGGCACTGGGAGCAGCAGGTCGAAGCGCTCGGCGGCAAGTGCTCCGGCAGTGTTTCCAAAAAGACCGATTACCTTGTCGCCGGCAGCGGTTCCGGGTCGAAGAGCGCCAAGGCTGAGAAGTTGGAGATACCCATTATTTCAATCGAACAGCTGCAAGCAATGTTGTAGAGATCAGCTCACCAAGGCACGCGTCAGCAACATCGAACAATCATCATGGCCAAAAAGAAAAAGCGAACCACCGGGCGGAAGGCGGCTGAGAAATCGGCTGCGAAGAAACCAGCCGCTGCCAAGCGTTCCCCCAAAAGCCGCGCCGCGCGCTCAAACGGCGCTCGTCAGCCGAAGGTGCTGACCTCCCGCACTTTCACCGGCGATCCGAAGAAACTTGCTAAAGACACTTACCCGGAAGACGGGGCGGCCAAAGATTTCTACTGCTACGGGCCGGCTGCCACCAGCGACGGAGAATTTTCCGAAGCCCGCATCTGCGACATGGGCTGCTTCACCCAAGACGGCAAGGACAGCAACAAATATTACCACGGCGCGGTCGTGCAACACCGCAAGTCGAAAAACTGGTACGCCTATTTCGAATGGGGGCGAACGGGTGCCCGCAGCCGAAGTTTTCAATTCGTCGCCTGCTGCGGAGAAGAGGATGCCCGCGCGGTCTTTGCCAAGCAGATGCACACGAAGAATGACAAGCGCGGCGAGTGGG
>CALBTA010000268.1 GCA_937967755.1 uncultured Planctomycetaceae bacterium
GAAGGGGACCCTGAAGGTGGGAGTTCTGGGGCAAAACCTAGGAGGTTTTGCAACGGCTAGGTTGCACATGGACTGCCCTCTACCTCGTCTTCTTTTATCAGGAAAGGGAGCGAGTCGAAAATCAACCAGCAGATATTTGGACATGCAGCGATACCGTTCGACAGGTGCGACGGCGGTTGACCACGGCGCAACACTGCAACACTCAACAGCGTTGGGAGAGGAGAGAAACAATCCACCCGGTTAAGTAAACTCGACTTCCAACAGCGAGAAGTCATCCTGAGGGTCTTCGCGGCCTTGCCAGGTGCGAACTTCATTCCAGACGTGCATCGCCCGGCCGCGCTCGAGCTGTTGCGCGTCGGTCAGCAGTTCAACGAAGCGCTCCAGGCCGAGGTGTTCGCCCGACGGGCTGGCGGCTTCGAATGCCCCGTCGCCCATCAGATACAGCCGTGCCCCGGGTTCGATGCGGGCGGTCGTTTCCCCGAAAGTCGCATCGGGCACGGCGCCGATCATCATGCTCGATTCCGATAGCAGCAGCTCATCTTTGCCCGGCCGAAACATGACCGCGGGCGGATGGCCGCCGTTGGCGTAGCGGAGCGTCCTTTTAGAGATATCGTACACCCCGTACCAGATAGTGAAAAAACGATCACCGTGGCGTTCCATCGGGAAGGCTTCGTTTAGTTCGGCCAGCACGTGGCAAGGGCGGTCGAAGTCGGTATTCGCCAGCGATTGCCGGCGTAGCACGTCGAAGACGGACACGCTGAGCAGCGAAGCCCCGACGCCATGCCCGCAGACGTCGAACAGATAGATCGCCAGCTTTTCACTGTCGAGCCAGTGGTAGCCGAACAGGTCGCCGCCCAGGCGAGTCGAACTGATGTAAGCCCAATCGGTCGCCACTTCGTCTTGCAAGCGCTGCGGCAGCAGCGATTGCACGAAGTCGGCAGCCGCGTTGACTTCCTCAGACAGCTTCTGTCGCGCGGCTGCAAGCTGTTGCCGCGCTTGGGCGAGTTGCGCGCGAACATCGGCAAGTTGTTCCGCTTCGCTGGAAGAACTCAACTGCCGCGTCCTCCACCTTCTTCACCGAGGGCTTGGGTCGTGGCGTCGGGAAGCGGGCGGGGAATAGTTTTGGGAATGGGCCTGGGCCTGATGCCGCCCTCTTCACCCAAGGCGAGCGTCGTGGGCTGCGGGCGCGGGCGGCCCCCTTCCTCGCCCAGGGCACGCGTGCTGGGGCGCGGGCCGCCTTCTTCGCCGAGGGCTTTGGTGGTGATTCCGCCCTCTTCGCCAAGCGCCTGCGTGGTGACGCCGCCGCCACCCTCTTCGCCGAGAGCCAGCGTCGTCGCCCGCGCCGGCGTGAGCCATTGCACCGCATAGACCTGCGGGTGCTCTTTGATCGTGGCGACGACGTTCTCAGGAATCTTCGTGGCGTCGGCGAATTGAACGAAGGGTGTTCGCACGTTTCGGTTGGCGACGATCTTCACGTCTTCATGCATGCTGAATTTCTGTACCCAGCTTTTGGTCATTGCGTCGACCGGCTCGAACGTTCCCTTTCCGGGCATCTTGTTCCAACCATCGGGCGCGGCAAAGACACGCAGCGTGGCGGTGCCTGTTTCCGGCGGGGCGCCTTGGGTTGCCACGTCGGCGGATTCTATCTTGTGCACGAGCTTCACATCGCCCGATCCGCTGATGCCTTGGGCTTGTTCTTCAGAAAGCCAGGCCAGGTAGCCCTTGGTCGATTCCAACTCTTCATTGGCAGGCAGCCCGGGCAAGTAGTTACCTTGGACTCCCAAATCAGCCCGCCGGCGGACGCCGAACGATTTGAACGTGACCGGCACGACAAAGTACAAGCCGAAGCCCTCGGCCGTTTGCTCTTCACCGCTGGCGGCTTCGCCCTCTTCGGCCGCGGATGCGGCGCTGGCCAAGTGCATCGCCCAAGGCACAGCGCTCGCCCCGGCCATCCACTGCAACATCTGACGCCGCGACGCGCCGGCCGGCTGCTGCTCGTTTTCGTCGGAAGGAAGGATGCGGTCAAATGGGTGTCGCATGGGGGTTGGCTCCGGGACTGTTTGAAAACGTTCGATTTCGCGCTAGAGTTGCTGCGGGTTGTGAACGCTTATGATGTAGAACTGGCTGGCAATCCGTTCTACATCATAAGCTCTCGGCGGGAACAACGCATGACCATTCTGATCTTGGGGGGCGCGGATGATGAGCATGCAGCGCATATTCACCGGGAACTTTCGACGCGGGGGCACGATGCCGAGTTCCTCGATAGCCGCGATTTCCCCCAGAACATGCGAATTGCCTACGATCCCCAACGGGGCGGGGGAAGCATTCGCCTGCCGCGGGGGCGGGCGATTTCGCTGGCCGGGGTGCGTTCGGTGTACTGGCGGAATTATCACGGCATCGGGCAAATCGACTTGCCCCATCCCGAGCAGGCCTACATCGCCGCCAACGATGCCCGCAGTTTGATCGAATCGCTGTTGATTAACTTGCCCTGCCGCTGGGTGAACGGCTGGGCCGGCTTTCAATTGCATCAGACGAAGCCGGCCGCCCTGGCCCGCGTGGCCAAGTTGGGCGTGAAGATTCCCGCGACGACCCTGACCAACGACCCGAAAGCGGTGCGGGCGTTCGCCGACGAGCATCCCCGCTGCATCTTCAAACCGGTGCAAGGCGGCGCACACACGCAGCGCCTGACGGCCGACCACCTGAGCGACGAAAACCTTGCCAACCTGGCGCTCGCACCCGTCACTGTGCAAGAGGAAATCGAAGGCACGAACATCCGTGTCTTCGTGGCTGGCGAAGCAACCCATGTCTGCGAAGTCGCCACGGGCGACGTCGATTTCCGCGACGACCCGCACGCCGAGATTACCGCTTGCGATTTGCCGGAAGAGATTGCCGAACAGTCACGCAGGATCGCACAGGCCCTTGACCTACTGTGGACCGGCATCGACTTCCGCCGAACGCCCGACGGCGAGTACTACTTCCTGGAAGCCAACCCCAGCCCGATGTTCTTAGGTTTCGAGCAACAGACCGGCTTGCCGCTAACCGATGCGCTGGTGCGATTGTTGACCGAGTGAGCACGCGATCGTCGCGCGAGCCCCAATCACTTGCTGAAATCATAACAACGAATCCGACCGTTCTGGGTGCGGAGGTAGATTCGCCCGGCGTGGTAAGGGTGTTCCATGTAGACTTCGTAGGCGGTGGTACCGATGTGCGGGGGCTTCCAGAAGTCGGCGAGTTGCTTCAGGCCGTCGGTCTCGAACAAGGCCAAGGTGATGCTGTCGCCGTGAGAAGCGTCGGGGATAACCAGCAGCCGATCTTCGACCACGTAGAAGTGGGGCGCGGATGAGGGCGAGGGGGTTTCAGCAAGGATTTCGCCGGTCGATTCATCGAGTTTCAGGATTCGCCGCCCTTCGCGTTTTTCGATGCCGGATGCCATGAAGTAAACCGCGTCATCGGCAATCGCCAACCGCCGCCTGGCGTTGCTGTCCATCCAAGTGGGAAGCAGGAACTCTTTCTTGTTCGGGTGTTCCCAGACGCGCTTCGCACCCGCCGGGCTGATGGCGTAACCGGCCAGGCGGCCGTACATCCGGCTATCGCCTTCTTTGCGCGGAAACGTCGATCCGATGTTGACGAAGACATGCTCACGCGTGGGCGTCAGGGAGAAGTGGTTCTCGCCCAGGCCTTCGACGTTCCACAGCACCTTGCCGGTTTTGGGTTCGATCATGTTCAGCGTGCCGCTGACAGTCGCGGTCAACAGATACTCCCGCTCGCCGTGACGCCATGGCGCAGGCGTTGCGTGGCGGGAGGTGATTTTTTCGATCTCCCAAATCGTCTTTCCAGTTTCGATGTTTACGCCGCGCAGCCCGATGTCGGCCCCGCCAACGTATGTGGGTACGATGAGTACTCCATCGGCGACAACTAACGAAACGTCCCAGCCCATTCCGCCGGGCAGTTTTTTTTCGGCGAAGCATTTTTCCTTGTGGTCCAAAGCGTCTTGGTAAGCCTGGCCGATATCGGATTGCCATAGCCGCTCGCCGGTCTTTGCGTTGTAGGCGTAAAGCAATCCGGTTGTGCCGAGGCTGAACACCTTGCCGTCAAAATACGTTGGCGAAACACAATAGCCTTGCCGCTTGCCCATGTAGCGGTTCAGGCCTTGCCCACCTTCGACCGCTTTCCAGGCCGTCTTTCCGGTCGCCGCATCAATGGCAACCAGCAGGTCGTCGCCATCGATGCGGAGGTTACTGTGCAGCTTCGCGACTTCGTCCTCGGTCAGCGGCTTCTTGTCATTGGTGATGTACCTTTCGACATTCGGTTGATTTTCCGCCCAAACTTCGCCCGCGGGGCGAAACGTTGCGACGAACAATTTTCCATCGGTCAAAATCGGACCACTGCAAGAACCGGGGTGACCTTCTTGCCGCGCCAGGTGTCGAAAGAAGCCAGAGACGCTTCCCTTGGCGAAACCCAAGTCGTCATCCTCGCTCGCCCAGACCATGCGGGCCTTGGACAAGTCGTCAATCAACTTCATATCCGAAGTCAGGGTCGAGAAGTTCCCCCGCGGCCCGTTAGCTTGCGGCCAAGGCTCGGTGCTAAGGCACGGCGCAATGCCAGCGGAAATAGTGAATAATGCAACTGCTAACAATACAAGAGCGCGAAGAAAGGTCATGTTGATTTTCCGAGTTGTCCACCCGATGGGAGATCCAACACGGCCATCCTACTACTGCCTTGCGGTCGGTCTTTAACAGTCGCTGCTTCTGATTCGGCTGCGAAATGACGAGGTTCGCTGCGTCACACAATTGCGATCGGCTGCAACGTACGTTGTCCGATTTTCTCCAAATATCCCCGCGCGTCTTCGTCTTCGATCTCAGAGAACTGGTCGACGACAAGCCGAAACAGTTTTTCGACCGACTCCCGGATTTCGGGATGTAGCTTCCCTGGGTCCGACGCAAATGTAACTTCCCGGCTCAATTCGCAAAGTCGACGAAGCGTCGGCTTTAACTCAGGGTTGACACTCTTCACATCTGATACCGTGCCTATCGCTGCAAGTTGGTTCGCATCCAGCGAATCGAGCAAGTCCAGGAGGAAGAACGCTCCGGAAACAAAGTCGTCCAAATGCGCGCGTAGTAAGAAGCCCGCGTCAACGTACGATAGTTGATCGATGGCATCAAAGACATCTTTTGAAAGAGAGCGCAGTGTTGCGCGGTGCCGAGCGGCCGAGATTCTCTCTACTGGCATATGTGCAAAGCTCCTGTTTTACCTATACTGGATTATAGTTCGCGCTTCACTCTTTGGAACCATCTTGCGCATCTTCGCCCTCGGCGCTGGGATCAAATCCACGTGAATTGATCCATGTAACAATCTCTCGGATCGCATTTGCGACAGATGAGAACCGTCGCTTGACCTCTTCCCGACTCCGAGATTCCGTCCCTGGTACGTCAAGCGTGAAGCGAAACCAATCCTCAGCATCGAACTGGCGCGCTTCACCTTCATGTTGCCTTCGTGGCACGGGAAAGGAGAAAGGGTTGCCACCAGCCGGGTCAGTTCCGCTGGCGAAAATCTGGCGGCATCGATAAATGAGCCGCACAAATTGCTCGCCAATGGCGAGGTGCTCGTGGCATTCGTCCTCAATGGAGTGCGCGGCGTACAAGGTAAGAAACTTTTGTTGGAAGACGTAACTGTCCCACTCTAACCAATCCAGAACTGTTTTTTGGCCATCCCGATTCCGGTCCCGCTCTTTACGGGCTTCCAACGACCTCTTGGTCAAACGGTCCTCAAGCCAAGTCAAGATTTCAGCAATGGCCGCTTGCTCACCATCGGCGAGGGTTCGCTCGTCTTCCATTGGGCCTTCAGGAGGAACCAACTCATTTGGATCTGCCACCAGATTTCACCCCGTGACGGATGGATACGCCTTCCTCATTAAAGCCAGCCATATTAAGCAGTTCGCTCAGAACGGGCAATACCGTTGGGGGGTGTATTTTGAGAAGTTTGGACTAGTCATCCAGCAATACACAAAGTTCTTGGTACAGCTGCTGGCAATCGCCACACAACTTGGAGAATCCAACAAGGGCAGCTTGAACTGCCCGCTTGTAGTAGGGCGTTCGCTGCGAAAACTCTTGCAGGGTCGGCTGGCTCTGAAATCGCCGGGCCTCAGCGGGTTGCATATCGGCTGGAACGTACCCTTGTTGGATCCACCGGATGTCTGCGCACAGCCTATCCAGCTTCTTATAAATCGGAACGGAGACCTCCGTGTATCCTGCCCAATCCGAACACTCCGCCTTGATTCTTGATTTCAGCAATTCGCGATTCGCCGAGATTTCGCCATAGTCGTGTTGGATTACGATCCAATCGTTGTCGGTCTCCTCCCGGTCAGCCAGGCGGACGGCCATTCGGCGCACCGCGGCATGGGCATTCTCAACGGTTTGTACTAACTCGTATGCCAGTTGTTTCGCGCGGTAAATTCCTACGATCGACAAGGAATCCTCGAGTCGTGCTGGGGTCGCGTCATGAGATACGCCGATGGATTTGGCAACCATCCTTCGCAGCACGCTCATCGAAAGCCCCATCTTCGAGAAGAACACTGCCTGGCGCAGTTCTAAGAACCACTGGACGATGCCGGTGTTTGGGCGGTCGGCTGGATTCGGTGCGACAGCGCGCGTGAGTAACTCCAACTCCTTGTTGTCGAATCCAAGATTGCGAAGGTAGCGATCAATTCGGCCAGCATCCTTCTTCCGCTCAATCAGAATCGCCAAGCTCGGCGACTGCCGCCAGTGACCACCATGAGGGAGTTCTCCCGTCAACATAACTACGTAGGTCACCGCGAGCGAATACAAGTCGCAGGAAGGGTGATGCCTGGCCGTTTCGAGTTCTCTGTGTTCGAATGTTTCTGGCGGACCAAAATTTGGTGTTCCAACGCACGTCGTAGCGCCCGCCGGCGATTCAACAGTTCGCACCGTTCCAAGGTCGCCTAACTTCGCGTGGCGGTTGATACGAATGCTTCCCCTGCTGGGTGCTGTACCTAAAAATGCGAACAGCATGATGTTTTGCGGCTTCACATCGCGATGAAATTTCCCTTGGATGTGAAGGAACTCAATCGCACGGACGACTGGAGCCAACAACTCGATCAACTCGATCTGGTCTACGCGGTTGACCAAAGCGTCCATACTGCCTTCGGCCAATTCCCAAATTGTTGCCAGGTATCTCACCTGTTCTCCGCCTCGGGAGATCGGTACCACGTGGTAACCATCGCAGCGCACCAGACCGGCGTGCCGCGACGTTAGCGGCCAGATCCCTGGGCCACGGTCGAGTTCGCTCTGAAGGCTCTCTGCGTCTTCAATCGCCATTTTCGATATCTTCACCGCGCAGGGATTGCCATTTAGAGAGGCACGAAAGACAAACGCATATGAACCCTCGCCAAGCGGATCGCCGGGTGAGACAACTAGCCCCTCGCGTTGCAAGAAATCACAGATTTCTAGAAAGGTTTCATCTTCCAAGGCAACTCTCCGCGGAGACAACACCCCGATCTATCGAGAGCCGGAGAACTTTCTCAGGACCCTCTGCCTCCGGTGAAACTGAGGGGCTACCTATATCTCCGCTCAACGCAATCCTAAATCGTTCTAGTGACAAAGTTTGCGCAAAAGGATTGACCTTCCAAATCTACCATTTTCGCCGGCAGAATGTTGCGTTTTCGCATCACACCGATTAGACTAACAGGCAGGACGAGCCTTGCACCCACTGTAAGGGGCATGCCCGGTGAGCCAATGGCCGCCAGCTCCTGCCAAACTTCGTCCTTCTCATCGGTTAACGGACTGCCGAAGGGGTTCGCGCGGTGTTTCATCCGTCACGGACGATACCCTGGCCAGTTGCGGCAAAACCACCCATTTGGGTTGTGCCGTGCCCATTTTGCGGAGGTAAGTCCGTTGTACACAGCAACATCGCTTCGTTCGTATACCTACAAAGACCTGGCCCAAATGGCCAAGCAACGCGGCGTGGCCCGGTGGCATTCGATGCGTAAGGATCAATTAGTACGTGCCCTGGTGAAATCCGCGAAGGACGAGGCGGCGAAGAGTAAACCAACGAAGACGAAAAAATCGGCCAGTTCTTCCAAGACCAAGACTACGAAAGCAACGGCCGCTCGCCGAACGCCCAAATCAAAATCAACATCCAACGGCAGTACGAAAGCGGCCAAACCGAATCGACGGATCGTTGCCGACCATAAGCTGCGCGAAGCCCGCATGGATTTGGCGACGCCGGAGAAGAAAGCCCCGCAGCCCGCCAAGTCATCAGCCGCCAACGGCCGCACTGGTCCCGGGTCTTCGGCCCAGCAGCGTGACCGGATCGTGCTGATGGTTCGCGATCCCTATTGGCTGCATGCCCATTGGGAATTAACGCGCGGGTGCGTCGATCGCGCTCGGGCGGCGCTGGCTGAGATGTGGCACACGGCCAAGCCGATCTTGCGCCTTTACGACGTCGACGCCGGAACCACCACCAACACATCGGAACGAATCGCCCAGGATATCGAGATCCATGGCGGCGTGCAGAACTGGTACATCTCAGTCGCCGAACCGCCCAAGAGCTACGTGCTGGAAATCGGTTATCTCGCTTCCGACAACCGGTTCCATCGTGTTGCCCGCAGCAATGTAGTGACCACCCCACGGCCTGGAACCAACGCCGGCGCGGATCAGAATTGGGACGACGTCGCCGCCAACTGCCAACGCATCTACGCGTTGAGCGGCGGCTACACCTCGCAGTCCGACGGCGGAGAGTTGCAGGAACTGTTCGAAGAACGGCTGAAGCGCCCGATGGGAACGCCAATGACCACCGCCTACGGGGCTGGGGCGGCGCAGTTTCTGGGTCGAGAGAACGACTTCGATCTACAAGTCGACGCCGAAATGATTCTGCACGGCGTCACCAAACCCAACGCCCATCTGATGTTGGGTGGCGAGCCGATTCAAGT
>CALBTA010000269.1 GCA_937967755.1 uncultured Planctomycetaceae bacterium
GTTGCTCTTTCCCGTCGAAATAAATCTTGATGCCAGCCGCTTTGCTCGACTCATCGTACGTGGCGAAGATGTGTTGCCATTGATCGGGTTTCAGTTGCGCCTTGGTGGTGACTTTCACCGCGTTGTTGGGCCAGGCATTGATAATATGCACCGCCACTTTGCCTCCGGAGACGTAAAGGTCGAACCCTCGGTAGGCGTTGCCATCATCCATGCGGGCAATCGGCGCGCCGCCGCCGGCACCTTGCGGTTTGACCCATGCCCCGTAGCTGAACGAATCGGTCCGTTCGAAATTCGCGACGTTGCCGGCGTCAACGAAATTGCTGCCATCACACTTGAATGCCCCCGCATGCTTACCCGCCGACCAAAGCGGCTTGCCGTGTACCTTGGCGGTATGCGCGGCGTCCGAAACGATGCCGGCGACGTTTGCACCTGATTTTTCGTCCAGCGGCAGGTGGAAGTACAAACCGCCTGGTTCCAACGGTTGATCTTTCACGTTGGCGGCCGCCGCCGTCGCCCATTTTAGGAACGCCGGTTCGACTTCTTCGCCGCGCCTATTTCGCAGGGCTTCTTTTTCCGCGAGTTGCTTCTTGGCGAGTTCCACGCGCTCAGTCGCGGCCGCGTCGATTACATTCACCACCGGGGCCTGGTTGCCCTTGCGGGTTTGCATTCCAGGATCAGAAGCCTGATTGAAGTACGCATAGAAGCGGTAATAGTCTTGCTGCGAAATCGGATCGTACTTATGGTCGTGGCATTGCCCGCATTCCATCGTCAGGCCGAGCCAAACCATCGACGTGGTCTTCACGCGATCGACGGCGTATTCGACGCGGAATTCTTCGGCGATCGCGCCGCCCTCGTCGGTGCTGGCATTGTTGCGGTTGAAACCGGTGGCGATCTTCTGCTGTAGCGTTGAATCCGGCAGCAAGTCACCCGCGAGTTGTTCCACGGTGAATTCATCGAACGGTTTGTTGTCGTTGTAGGCTCGAATCACCCAGTCGCGCCAGGGCCACATGTCGCGCGGGCCATCGGCGTGGAACACGCTGGAATCGCCGTAACGCGCGGCGTCCATCCAAGCGAGCGTCATCCGCTCGCCGAAGTGTTTCGATGCCAGCAGGCGATCGACAACTTTTTCGTATGCCTTCGGATTCTTGTCGTTGACGAATGCGTCAATCTCGGCAACCGTTGGCGGCAGCCCGGTCAGGTCGAACGTCACCCGCCGCAAAAGTCTCTCGCGGTCGGCTTCTTCACTGGGCGCAAGCCCGTGGCTTTCCAAACGTGCTTGAACAAACGCATCGATGGGATTTCGCACATGCTTCATTTCGGAAAGCTGCGGCACGTCCGCCTTGGCGGGCGGAATGAATGACCAGTGCCCTTCCCACTCGGCCCCCTGTTCAATCCAGCGGCGGATCAAATCGATTTCGTCCGGCTTCAACTCGCGATGCGAATCAGGCGGAGGCATCTGCTCGTCCGGGTCGTCGGAAGTGATCCGCAGCCAGGCCTGGCTGTTATCGGGATCACCCGGTTCGAAGGCCGCGCGGATACCCGCCTTCTCGTCGAGTCGCATGTCGGCCTCGCGGTGGTGTGCATCGGGGCCGTTGCACTGAAAGCAGTTGGCGGAAAGCAACGGGCGGATGTCACGGTTGAATCGCACCTTGGCGTCGTTCGCGTTCAGAGCGGCCGATCCCGAGAGAAAAACCGCGGCGATTGCAAGAGCGCAATACCAATCAAAGCGTCGCATGTTGATAGCTCGCTGGCCAGAAGCTAGTAGGAATCTCAGCCGCAGGTAGGCCCACCGCGAAGCCGCTCATGAAAGCGGCATCGGGCGGTGTTTGGCTGATGTTTAGCAACCTTAAGTCTAAGCGGCCAAAGAAGTTGCTGTCAAGTTTTTGGACCTGAATTCCCTCAGAGGAAGCGGAACGGCGCAAGCCGTCCGGTGTTTGAAAAT
Organism: uncultured Planctomycetaceae bacterium; assembly: GCA_937967755.1. Classification (GTDB taxonomy): domain Bacteria; phylum Planctomycetota; class Planctomycetia; order Pirellulales; family Pirellulaceae; genus CALBTA01. The sequence continues at coordinate 1,943 of CALBTA010000269.1, forward strand.
TCTCACCGGAGGGCTTGCGCCCTGCCGCTTCCTAATCCATTGCCGTTGCCTCAATCCCCTCGCGTCCGGCGATGGTGGCGAGGGCTCGGTAGACGGCGAGTTGGATGTCGTCGCTTAAGAACCGCACGCTGCCGTCGGCGAAGCAGAATTGGGCACCGCCGGTGTGGTTGCTGCGGAAGCCGTTTTGATGTTGCCAATCGTGATCGTCGTATTGCCCTCCGCCTGGCTTGTAGACGTTCAGCGGCACGTTCGCGTTGGCAACCGCTTCGACCGAGTGTGCCCAAGTGAACCCCAAACCGAAGCAGGGCAAATCACACGAAGCCCGTACCGGGTTCCAAACATCCTCACCGATCATCATCGTCTTCGACGAGCCGTCGTCGAGCGCCCGATCGTCAACAGGCCGTTGCCAGCTCATCGCGTAGAACAAGCCGTTGCCGCGTCGCCAGGGATCGTGGTCATCACCGGCAGCGACATTCGCCCAATCGCCCCAGCCAAAGTTATCGCCCTGCACACCTTTATAGTTGGTGAACGCCACTTCCACACCGCGCATGTAGTGCGTGTGCACGGTCATAGGGCTGTGCTCGCTCATGGTGTCGCTCGGGCAGAAGAAAGTCGGAACGTTGGTGGCGATCACCTCGGGCGAGTCGATCAACCGCCGCCGGGGAATATCGCCCCGCTGGGTCAGATGGCCCTCGTCCAGGAACGGGAGCACTTCGGAAAGCCAACTCCAACTTCGCGAGTCCTCGAACGCTCCGCCGTAGGTGTCCCAGTCGTCGTAGTCGCCGTAGCGGTTGTACGGCATGCGTCGTTTCGCCGCGTGGTGCCCGTGCACGCTCAAGCCGACTTGCCGCAAGTTGTTGCCGCAATGCATTCGCCGGGCTTGCTCGCGGGCGCTGTGGACCGCCGGCAGCAAAAGCACGACCAGGATGCCGATGATCGCCGTGACGATCAACAGTTCCGCGATCGTAAATGCCCTGGGCGTGTTTGTTTGGCGAACAGTCATCGTGCCGGTTCCAAATCGAAATCGAATTGGGTTTCCGCGTCGAGTTGCACTTTGGCCGAAAGCGGTGTCGTTTCCGGCGCATTATAGCGGCGGTCGATGAGGGTCTTGGGCATGCCGGGATGCACGGCCCCTTGTTCATCTTCGGCCGGTTCGTTGGCGAAAACAACCACTTGATAGCTTCCCGGCGGCGCTCCTGCACGCTGGCCGACGAACAGCCGGTAATTTCCTTCGGCATCGATTGGCCCGGTCGGGTGGTGCAAAGACGAGTTGCCAGCGTTTCGATCCGGCCGAAACGAAACAGCCCCAGCCGTCAGCGGCTCGCCAGCGATTGTGACTTTGCCTTCCACCGGAACGAGAGTTTCCCCGCCGCGGTCGCAACCGGCCGCCGGCAACAGCGTGGTGATAAGCCAGAAGCCGATCGTGCTGCCGGATAACCGCTGCATCACTTCTTGAGCTTGAAAGGTTCCGCCGCACTAACTCGCTGCCACGACATTCCGAAATATAAATGGAATTCGCGAGTGAGTAAATTCAGTTAGCCCCGGGCAATAGGGGCCGTCATGGGCAATTCGCAACGCGCGGTGAAAGAAACAAACGCTTTAACCGTTACCACCCGTTCTGACTCCGCGCATCTGGCATCGCTGCAATTACAATGAGTCGCTGGCGGCGGAAAGTTTGCCGGCTGCGCACTCTTCTTGGAAACTGCACCATGATTCGAACTCTTTGTTCCGTTGGGTTGTCCCTTTTGTTGCTGTCCTCGCCTGCTTTCGCGCGCGATATTTTTGTCGATAATATTGGTGGCGACGACCGGCATGAGGGGCGCGCACCCGTGGCCCGCAACGTCGGCGGTGGTCCTTGCCGCACGATTGCACAGGCACTGCGGCTGGCCCGCGGCGGAGATCGGATCGTCCTCGCCCCCACGGGTGAACCTTACCGCGAGTGCATTACGCTGCACGGCGCGCAGCACAGCGGTTCCGCCCGGCGGCCGTTTGTGATCTTGGGCAACGGCGCGACGCTGGACGGTTCGCGGCCGGTCCACCCCGAAGCTTGGAAGCAATTCGACGGCGACACGTACCGCTTCCGCCCGTTGAAGATGAGTCACCAGCAGTTGTTCCTGAACGACCGGCCACTGGTTCGCGTGGCCCTCGACAACAACAATTTGGCCGTGCCCGAATTGCACCCGTTGCAATGGTGTTTGTTCGACCGGCACATTTACCTGAACCTCAAGCGCCCTTCGCTGAAGATACCCGGCGACGTGGACAGCGTGCCGAAGGAAGTTTTAGAGCGCAGCGCGGTCGAAGGCTGGCGCTATGTGCCGCAGCAGTACAAGCTGACGCACGCCCACCACCCGGTTGGGATTTCGCTGTACGACGTTCGCAACGTGGTCATCGCCGACCTGTTCGTGCAAGGGTATCAACTCGACGGAGTCAATGTTCACGACAAGGCGTTTAACACGCAGTTGATCGGCGTGAACGCCCGCGGCAATGGGCGGAGCGGAATTTCCATCGGCGGTTCGTCGCGGGTGATTGTTTCCGAGTCGATCGTCGGCAACAACGGAGCGGCCCAGGTGCGAACCGAAGGGTACTCGGTCACCGAAATCACCGGCTGCGAAATCCTCGCCCACACCGCCCCGTCAGTCGTTCGCGACGGCGGAGACGTTTCGATCGACGGGCTAAAGCTTGTCGAAAAGACGATCGATGGGCACATTGACCCGCCGTCCACAGAGTAGGACGGGTTTGTAACCCGTCCTTGGTTTCATTTGGTGGTTTAGAACTTCGTGGTTCGTCGACGACTGAACGTCGCTCGATAGACGGGTTGCAAACCCATCCCACTTTAAAACAACTCCTCAATCACCTTCCCGCCTTCTTTGACCAACTTCAACGGTTGGTCTTGCGGGGTGAAGTACTCGTGGTTGGGGTCCATGCCGAGGATTTTGCAGAACGTCACGAACAGGTCTTGCACGCCGATGGGCCGCTCGGTTACTTCCGTGCCGTCGGCGTTGGTCGCTCCCAACACCTGGCCGACCTTCACGCCGCCGCCGCTGAGGCAAGTGATCCAACCCTTCGCATAATGGTCGCGGCCGCCGTCCTTCTTGATCTTCGGCGTGCGGCCGAACTCGCCCATCCAAACGACCAGCGTATCTTCCAGCATGCCGCGGTCTTCCAGGTCGGTCAGCAACGTGGAATAGGCGGGATCGACCTCTTGGCAAAGGTTGGGCGTATCACGGAAGCCCTCCTTGTGCGTGTCCCAACCCGCATCGTTGCGGCCGCCGGTGCTGAAGACCTCGACGAAGCTTACGCCCGCTTCGACCAACCGCCGGGCGAGCAGGCAACCCTGGCCGAACGTCGTCCGCCCGTAAGCGTCGCGAAGTTTATCCGGCTCTTCATCGAGGCTGAAAACATTGACCTTCGGGCTGAGGACGAACCGCGCCGTGCGGTCGTAGGTATCTTTCTTTTCCTTCACCGCGGCAGCCCCACCTTGGGAAGCGAATTCCGCATCCAACTCATCGGCCAATGCCAGGCGGCGGCGAAGCACCTCCGGCGCGACCTTAGGCACCACGTCACCCGGGATTGTGCCGGGTTCATTGATCTTGAACGATTCGTACTTCGCGCCCAGCACGCCGCTGTTCACATCGCGGGTCTTGATCCGCGGTTGGCCAATGCGCACGAATGAAGGCAGATCGAACTCGGCGTCGAAACGTTCGTGCGCGACGACCGATCCCCACGTCGGGTAAGCGATGGTTGGGTTGATCGGGTAGCCCGTGCGAACGAGCTTGATCGCCCGAAAGTGATCCGCCTCGTTGGATTGCATCGAGCGGATGAGCGCCAGCTTGTCGGCAACCGCGGCGGTCTTCGGCCAGTATTCAGCGAACTGAACGTCAGTCAACTTCGTTTGAATCGCTTTGGCGGGGCCTTGGTTCTTGCTGCCGATCTTCGGGTTAAAGGTCTCAAACTGGCTTGGCCCGCCATCCATCCACAACAGAATCATCCGCTTGCCGCGCTTCTGCAGCTCGGCAGCGTTTGCGATCAAAAGATCACGCCACCCCAACTGCAACACCCCCGCCGCGGCACCAGCGGCGGTTAGCTGTTTCAGAAAGCTACGGCGATGCGTCACACCGCGGCGGTCGTTATGGACGGAGAGGAATGGGTGGATCATGGGTTAGGGTGAGGGCTGTCAAAATTGTGTCAAATGTTGTCGTAGGTATTCATCCGTTTATAAGTTTCTTACTGCCTTCACCCAGGGGGAGAGGGAGGCCAACACTCTGCGGAATTAATCAAGTTCCAGAGGACATCTTCAAACGCGAGGTTTCAAACAAATTGTAACTAACACGCCGAACCGTATTGAGTCCGAGTACCACGATTCCTGGCGATTTGAACGGCCGTCCGCCCGAAGTCCATCATTCACCAACTCTTT
>CALBTA010000270.1 GCA_937967755.1 uncultured Planctomycetaceae bacterium
CGAGTGCTGCGAAATAGTCCATGGTGTTCTCCGATCCCCGTGCATCGAGCGCGTAGTTGTTGTGTGAATGCGTGACAGCGGCCAGCTTTCTCGAGCCTGCCGAGCGGTTGCATCGACGGACAGGTGGCCAGTCAACTAGTAGCATATGCCCGCGAAAATGTCGGCTTAGCGGGTTCGCGAACCGAGCGAATATCGCTCGCCTGCAGCGCAGAGGTCGGGTCGTTCCGGTTGTGCCGAATAAACCAGAAGCGGAAGAGATGTCGCGCCGAATAGTGCGCTCGTCGCGCTAATTGCGGATCCGGCGTTCGTACGCGGCGATGCCGTCTTTGAACTGCTGCAGCAACTCAGGTGTTTGGCAGGTGTCAACCGCGGCTGAAATTCTAGTAGCGTTCTCGACACATTCTCGCGCAAGTTCGACTTGTTCGACCTCGGAGTTCGCCAATTGATAGTCGGCCTTCAATCGATCTGAATGCAGATCAGACAAGTAGGCGGCCGCTAGTCGTAACTCTTCAATCCCGCAATTGTAGAGAGGGTGCTGGACGAAGATGTGAGCGTTTTCAGTACGCGGAACCGTAGTTCCGACGCTCGTGAGCAGTTCGCAAGCGGCGTGATAAGCTCCGTAGTTCGCCCGGCTGATCGCGGTACGGCAACTTGCAGCGTCGGGTTTAGCCGCGGCCAAGCGTCCCGCTAGCGAAATGAACTCTTGCGCCTTCATCGAATAGGTCATCCGTGGGAAAGCGCCAATCGCCAGATTCGGTCATCGTTGAAGGTCTCCCACATCCGCTTGTGCCATACAGCACGCCGGTCCGCAATTTCCTCGATCTCGCCAACCGCACTCGCACAAACCATTGAATAAACATAGCCCGGATATTCGGGGTCAAACTGGTATTCAATCTTTACTTCACCAGGAAAGATCTGCTGGGTCAGGGCGATGATCTGCTTTTCAGTCGATTCGTCAACACGAGGATCGACCGGCTGCGCCGAATGCGCGGATTGCTCCAGCAATCGCACGCGGCGTTCCAGCCACTGCAAGTGCTCGCGCAACGTGGAAACTTCGCTGGGGGCAGATGGTGTGGTGGTCATGCTGGTTATTATAGCAGCAACATTCTGCGGAAAAACATGAAGCGCACCTAATGGCACGAGGGAAAGAAACGAGCATGACAACCAACAAAAAACGCCCGCTTCGACCAGCACGTTGCTGATCGAAGGGGCGTTTGACCGGGTGCTCCAAGCCGCGCCGAAAACCGGCGGCGGCCAGGAGATGACTCCGATAACGGATGCTTAGAAGCCGCCTTCGGTGTTGGCTTCTTCGATCTTTCCGCGAATGCCATCAAACGTGGTGTTCGCATTCTGACCGATCGCTTGGATGGCCGTAATACAAACGATCACGATCAAGGCCAGCATCACGGCGTATTCAACCGCGGTGGGGCCATCTTCCGAAGCGAGGAAACGTTGTACTTTCAAAGCGAGACTGTTCATGAGTTCCTCCGAACCTGTTGGCCTGAGCCGGCCAGCAATGAAAAAGTTTTTGTTGATCAAACCTTCCCAGGTGTGCGAAAGAACACAAGTTCCATCGCGGGCCTACAAAAAACGCACCTGAAAAACCTTGACACGACAAATGTCGTCTCACGCTTACTCGAAGGATCATTGCGCACCGTGGTGCGATTCATCCCTTCGGCAACCTGGCTACCGGGCCGCTTGTGGCCGCCCGGTCCTCGGCTTTGCGTGGTCCAACCCGTGGGCTGGCCCGTGCCTTTGTCGAGGATGTGAGACAGTAGGCCGTTTCGTTGCTCGGCACGGGTGAACGTCACCAATGCCTTGCTACAGGAAACCTAGGTCAACTTCCCCTACTGTCAAATCGCCAGCTTTAATGAAAACGAGAAATTTTTCACAGCTCGCGCCTCGCTGTTTCGTTTCTGCAACATCCGCGCGGGATGTGCGGGTTGTGCGGCAAAGTCGCGTTGCAATTCCGCCAGCGGGTTTCGCCGCCGTTGCAACGGCTGGCCAAAACTAATTCTGCACGTGATCTCCCAGCGGCAAAACTTCCAGTTGGGGCCGAGTGCTAAAAGTTTGACGGCGCAACTAACGACGCCCTCTGGCTGAATTTTTGTTGCCAAAAGTCCCCATGTCGCGATTTTGCAACCTACATTTGGAACAGCCGCGGCTTTTGGCCCGCGTCGCTTCATGACACACGTTCTTACAAAGGTTGACGACATGTACCGCGCCATCATCCTCTCGCTTGCTTTGTTCAGCCTGTTTCTGATTGCCGGCCTGGCTCACGCTGGTGATCACGGGCGTTGCCATCGCGGCTGGCGAGCATCCCATGGCGGCGGGCTGTTCGGGTGGCGAAACTACAGCGCCGAAGAGCGGCGCAATTTTCCGACTTGCTACGGCGGGTACGAACGGTACTTCGGTGGGTTCCACGCGAACTACTTCCGCGATTTTCCCGGCGACCACGATGGCTTGAATAACGACCGCTACGGCTACGGCAGCGGTTGGGCCTGGTAGCCGCCCGCGGTTTTTGCAACGCTCTCGCCCGAACATGACGGCCGACAGAGGCCGTCCTACATCTGTCTTCCGAGCGCAATGTTGCTTGGCATCACCCTTATGAAGTGGTGTAATGGGGTACGCAGTTTTCTGTGTTTCCGTGACACCTTCCATAGGCCGAAGCCAGGTGAGGAACTTGCATGCGTTATTTCAGATGTTCTCTGCTCGCCGTTCTGTTCATTGCGATTCCCTCCACGTCGTTCTCCGGTGAGGAGGGGGCATTCTCCATCGTCGATGATGGCAAGACGCTCACGGTGAAGTTCGGCGAAAAGATCGTGCTGCGGTACAACATCGCCGCCGTCCCTTCGCCTGACGAGGCCAAGCCCTACTACGCCCGCAGCGGACACATCCACCCCGTCTTCACGCCCGCCGGGCACGCAGTGACAGGTGATATGTGCCCCGACCACATTCACCAACATGCCATTTGGTTTGCCTGGACCAACGCCGTTTACGACGGCCGAAAGATTGACTTTTGGAACAGCCAGGCCCAGCAGGGGCGAGTCGAACATGCTGAAGTCGTCGGCAAAGAATGGAGTGATAATGCTGCGACCTTTCGGGTGCGGTTGAATCATGTCGACCTGACTGGGGACCAGCCGCGCGACGTGCTGCAAGAAATTTGGACGGTCGAAGTCGAGGAAAAACAGGGTGTTTACGTGATTGATTTGGAATCGGTTCAAGCGTGCGCGACCGACAAGCCGCTTCACCTGAAGAAGCATCACTACGGTGCGATGGGCCTGCGGGCACCGATGGACTGGAACGAGCCGCGCGGCGGATTCCTGACCAGCGAAGGCAAGACGCGGGCCAACGGAAATCACACCCGCCCGCAGTGGGTCGACAGTTTCGGTCCAGTCGAAGACGACGGTGACGCTCAGGCGTTCGCCGGCCTGACGGTGATGCAACACCCTACCAATTTCCGCTTCCCACAACCGGTCCGGCTGCATCCCAAGTTCAGTTACTGTTGTTACGCGCCGATGGTGCTGGGCGACTTTTCGATCGAGCCGGGCGACGATTACGTTTCCCGGTTTCGCTATGTGGTTCACGACGGCAAGCTAAACAAAGAACTGACCGCCGCGCTGTGGGCGGAATACCGGGATCGCTACAAAGCAGCGCAAGAAGCCGGGGTCACGGTTCAAGTTCGCATCGCGGCGGACGGAGCGATCACGATCAACGGCGATGCCGCCACGCAAGAGACCTTCGTCGATCAATTCGCCCAGGTTTTGAAGCGGCACAAAGAGAGCGATGCCAAGGACAATCCAGTGTCGGTCTCAATTGTTGCGCACGAAGATCTCCCGTACGCCAAAGTGATCGAGGTTTTGCAAATGGCCAACCAGGCGGGCGAACGAGCATCGGTGGCTATCAAAAAAGTTTCGTTTCGCGCCGACAAGCAGCAGGACTAGCGCCGTCTCGCGCCGCGAGATTCTGCCGCGTTACGCTTGTTCGACGCGATCGACACAAACCACCCGCAAGTCGCACACATTGGTGTGGGTTGGGCCGGTCTTCAGCAAGCCATCAAGCCGTTGGAAAAAGTGGTACGCGTCGTTGCGTCGTAGAAACTCGGCCGGAGTGAGTGTGAGTTCGCCACATTTTTCCGCAATCATCTCGTCAATCATCGCTCCCGCCGCATCTGTTGGGCCATCCTCGCCATCGGTTCCGCCAGAAAGCAGACAAATGCCCTCCATTGGTTGAGCGTTCTCACTTTCCAGCAACTGAACCAACGCTGCCAACACCAATTGCTGATTCCGTCCCCCGGTGCCCCGATGCTCTTCCTCAATCAACTGCACGACCGGCTCGCCGCCGGTGATCAAACAATCCGGGCCGGATTGATCGCGCATCCTCACTGCCATCTTCGCGAGTTGACGCCCGGCGTCCTCGGCGTTCTCCTTCAAATCAACCGAAGCATGCATCGCGTGCGAGTACCCGCGACGCTCGGCTTCGATGCCGGCGGCGTCCACGGCCGTAGCGTTGTTGCCGATGATGTAATTGTGATTGCTACGAATATCAGGACGATCAACAGTTGCTTGCTGCGCCAGCGCCGTGAAGATCGATTGCGGCAGTTCTGCCTCGCGCGCACCAAATTGCTCCAGGATAGCGAGCGCATCTTCTGCTGTTGTCGAATCGGCGACCGTCGGGCCGGAAGCGATCACGTCCAGCGGGTCGCCTGGCACATCGGAAATGATCTGCGTTACCAACTGCCCTGCACACGACGCCCGCGCCAACCCGCCCCCTTTGATCCGGCTGAGGTGCTTTCGTACCGTATTCAACTGCTGGATATTCGCACCGGCGGCGCTCAAGAAACGTGTAACCTGCTGCTTGTCTTCTAGCGAAACACCATCGACGGGTGACGGCAGCAATGCCGATCCGCCGCCCGACAACAGGCAAATCACCAAATCGCGTTCGGTCGCCGACTCAACGATTTGCAAGATCTCTTCCGCCCCACGAACGCCCGCGCCGCTCGGCTCATTCACACCGGCGTCGCGGGCCGCGTGCAAGTGAATCCGCTTCAACGGCCGCAGGCAATCGGCCGGAACATTGATCCACCCGGCGACTTGCTTCGACGCCAGCACCGCTTCGCCCAGCGCATCTTCCAGCCCCGCTGCCATCCCCGCCCCCGCTTTGCCCGCCCCGACAACCATGATGCGGTCGATCGCGTCCAAATCAAACACAGCATCCGCCACTTGCAAAGTTGTTCCGTCAACGCAAACATGCTCGCGCACCAGCCGGTCGCTGGCGACGGCGTCAACGCCTGCTCGCCAGATGGCCAGCGCGTCTTCCCACAATTGCGAGGGCGAGCGTTTCATGCCTTGACCCGCATCACGTCGAGCCACTGCCCCGGCTGGGCGATGGCGATTTGCCCAATCGCGTTTGGCGTTTTAGCGATGCAAACCAGCCCCGCCAAAAACGGGCCGCTGGGCGTATCGAACCGCCCGGCCAGCGCACAATACGGCGTGTTCTTTCCCCCATCGCCGGGTAACGGAACGTTGTTGAAAAAAATCTGCGAGAACCCTTGCGAACTAAGTTGCGGTGGCCAGCGGCGAAACTCCGGTTGGTGATCGGTCAGCACCTGCATCAAATTTGGCGCGATGGCGTCAACCACCTGCGGCAACTGGTCGCTCGGCGGCACCTTCCCTTCGCGGCCGACCGGCGCGATCACCAGCAACGCCAGCCGCATCGGCACGTTGTAAACTTCCAACTGAGCGCTCGATTCACCCGGTGGCGAACTCGGCAGCGAGGCAACATCAATTGCCAGTGGCTGCTGCGTGGCCGCGTGTTGTTTCTTCCCGCTCCGCAAGCTGCGGAAAATCACAAAGGCCACCAGCAGCACGGCCAACACGCCGCCAGCCAGAATCGCCAGCGGAACGATGCCGCCAATCTGATCGATCAACGTCGTCGCCCCATCAGCACTTTCGGCCGCGTGACCTTCATGCGCCAGCAACACTATGCCTGAAACCCAAGTCATGACAACGATCCTAACGGTCCAATCTACTCTGTGACAAGTGCCGCAGCACTGTGCAAAGCGATGGTCACATCGGCGTAGCACGGACTCGCAGCCTTATATCGAGTTACGGCGGCGAACCGGTGTTGGAGATTGCGTGTCTTGCCGCTGGTTGTTGCCCTCGCCGGTTGTTACTTGTTGCGTTAAAATTCGGACTCCCCCACATCATGGAGGCTTGACCACGCTGCGTAAGATCCTTGTCACTTCCGCCTTGCCGTATGCCAACGGCCCGATCCATATTGGGCATTTGGTCGAATATATCCAGACCGATATTTGGGTCCGGTTTCAGAAGCTGCGCGGGCACCGCTGCATCTACCTCTGTGCCGACGACACCCACGGCACGGCGATTATGATCAGCGCGAAGAAACAAGGCGTCACCGAAGAAGAGTTCATCGCCGGCACGCACGAAGAACATCAGCGCGACTTCGCCGGGTTTGATATCGAATTCGACAATTACGGTAGTACCAACAGTGATGAGAACCGCCAGTTATGCGGCGAAATCTGGCAGAAGATTCGGGCGGCCGGGCTGGTGAAAGAGAAGGATATTGAGCAACTGTACGACCCCGAGGCCGGCACGTTTCTGGCTGATCGGTTTGTGCGCGGCACATGCCCGTACTGCAAGAAGCCCGATCAAAACGGCGACCATTGCGAGAACCCGAAGTGCCTGAAAACGTTCGAGCCGAACGAACTGATCGACCCGGTCAGCACGATCAGCGGGGCGACGCCGGAGCTGCGCACCGCGAAGCACCTGTTCATTGAGTTGGAACAGCTTCACGGGTTTCTGAACGAGTGGACCAAGAGCGGGCCATTGCAAGACGAGGTGGCCAACTATCTGAACGGACACTTCTTGCACGAGCCGCTTCGCGACTGGGACATCAGCCGGCCGGCACCGTACTTCGGGTTCGAGATTCCCGACAGCCCTGGCAACTACTGGTACGTTTGGTTCGACGCCCCGATCGGCTACATCGCCAGCACAAAGCAATGGTGCGACCGTCACGGCGAAAATCTTGATGATTGGTGGCGTAGCGACGACGTCGAGATCCATCACTTCATCGGCAAAGACATCACCTATTTCCATACGCTGTTCTGGCCGGCGATGTTGAAGTCGGCTGGGCTTTCACTGCCGAAGAAGGTTCGCATCCACGGCTTTTTGACCGTCGGCGGAAAGAAGATGTCGAAGCGTGACGGCACGTTCGTCAAAGCCGAAACGTATTTGAACAACCTGGACCCGTCGGCGCTGCGTTATTACTACGCGGCGAAGCTGGGGCCGCGGTTGGATGATATCGATCTGAATTTGCAGGAATTCGTCGACAAGGTGAATTCCGATCTGGTCGGCAAGGTGGTGAACCTGGCAAGCCGCAGTGCGAAGTTCGTGCAGAGCGTCGGGCTATCGGAAACGTACCCCGACGACGGTGGATTGTTCGTGCAAGGTGCCGAAGCCGGCGATCTGATTTCGGATGCTTACGAGAATTGCGACTATGCCAGGGCCATGCGGTTGATCCTGGAATGTGCCGATCGGGCGAACACGTTCGTGGAAGATGCCGCGCCTTGGAATCTGCGCAAAGACGAGTCGAAGCAGCAGCAGTTGCAAGACGTCTGCACAGTCGCCCTCAACTCGTTCCGGCAAATAGTGATCTATCTTTCGCCTGTTCTGCCGCGCCTGGCGGATCAAACGGCCGAACTACTAAACGACCCGATCGGCCCCGGCGATTGGGACAAATCGAAGACGCCGCTGACCGGCACGCCGGTCGCGAAGTTCAAACATATGATGAAACGCGTGGAAATGAAGGATGTGGAAAAGATGATCGATGAAAGCAAAGCGGAAGCCGAAGCCAGTGAGCCTACCGCATCTTCGCAATACAACGACAGCGACGAAGCGCTGAAAGCCGAACCGCTCGCAGACGAATGCACGATCGACGACTTCATGAAGGTCGATCTGCGCGTCGCGCGCGTGCTGACTGCCGAAGAGGTTCCCGAAGCGCGAAAGCTGATAAAGCTGACGCTCAGCCTCGGTGGCGATGTGCAAAAGACCGTCTTCGCTGGAATCAAGGCGGCGTACAAACCGGAAGATCTCGTCGGCCGGCTGGTCGTGATGGTCGCCAACCTGAAGCCGCGTCAGATGAAGTTCGGCCTGTCTGAAGGAATGGTCTGCGCCAGCGGCCCCGGCGGAGCGGATGTTTTCGTCCTCGGCGTTGACGAAGGGGCCGTCCCGGGGCAACGGGTGCATTGAGTTAACTCGTTCCCACGCTCTGCGTGGGAACGAGAGAGGAAAGCACTAATGCTCAGTCAGCGCGCACAGTGGTCTGCCGGGCAACCAATTAGCGATCTGATGGCGCGGGCGCTCGCTGCGCCGCAGCTTATTTCGTTGGCGGCCGGGTTTGTCGATCAACATACGCTGCCTGTCGACGAGACCCGGCAAGCGCTCGACGCGATCCTCGGCGATACGACCGACGCCCAAGCCGCGCTGCAATACGGAACGACCCACGGCTTTGCCCCGTTGCGAGACACCATCCGCCAGCGGCACTTGGAAGCTGACGGGGGCGATGACTCGCAGCCGGCGATTGAACTCGATCAAGTCGTGCTGACCGCCGGCAGCAACCAACTGCTGCACATTGTTAGCGAGAGCCTGCTCGACCCGGGCGATATCGTGCTGTGCGCGTCGCCGACGTACTTTGTTTACCTCGGCACGCTGCAAAACCTGGGTGCCAGGGCGGTCGGCGTGGCGGTTGACCAGCAGGGCATCGTTCCCGAATCACTGGACGAAACATTTCGGGGCCTGGAAGCCGACGGGCAACTGCCGCGGGTGAAGGCGATTTATGTTGTCACCTACTACGACAACCCCTGCGGCCTGACAGTTCCTGCCCAGCGCCGCGAGCAGATCGTGGAGATCGCCCAACGTTGGTCGCAGCGGCGCAACGAAATGATCGGCGGCGAAAACGGCGGGCCGATCTACGTCATCGCCGACGATGCCTATCGCCAGCTGCGGTACGCTGGAGACGATGTGGTGAGCATGCGGCGGTTCGACCCGACCGGCGAGACCGTCGTGCAAACGGGTACGTTTTCGAAGTGCTATTCACCGGGCGTGCGGGTCGGTTGGGGCATCCTGCCAAAGGCGCTGGTTGACCCGGTCCACAACCAGAAGGGGAACCTTGATTTCGGCTCGCCGAATTTCGCGCAGCACTTGATGCATCAGGTGCTGCGGCAAGGGCTACTCGAACCACACATCGAGCGGCTGCGTACCGGGTATCAAGCAAAGTTGACGGCGATGCTGGATGCTTGCACAGAACATCTTTCCGGCATCCCGGGCGTGCATTGGATTGAGCCGCAGGGCGGGCTCTATGTGTGGCTGACGTTGCCTGAAGACGTGGATACCGGGCCGAAAGGGCGGCTGTTTGATCTGGCTTTGGACGAGGGAATGTTGTACGTTCCGGGGCAATTTTGCTACCCAGCCGAAGGCATGGGCGTGCGGCACAACACGATTCGCCTGAGCTTCGGCGTGCAGCCAGCCCCGCGGATCAACGAAGGAATCCAAAAGCTGGCCGGCGCGATTGCGCGATTGTAGCAGGCACACTCCGTGTGCCGTCCGCCGCAGTCGCATTCACATCCCCCAATATTGCAGGCGGCAGACGGAGTCTGCCTGCTACTATGCAACTCATCGACCGCTATCTCCTGAAGAACTTTCTGCAAGCGCTGGCGATCTTCTTCGCCACGTTCTGTGGATTGTTCGTGGTGATCGATGCGTTCGGTAACTTGGAAGAGTTCATCAGCGAAGGCGAGCGGCAAGGCGGGTTGCTGCCGGTGTTGGCCCAGTACTACGGAGTGCGCAGCCTGGTGATTTTCGACCGAACTAGCGGCGTGCTGATGCTGGTGGCCGTGATGTTCACATTGACGTCGCTCGAGCGGCACAACGAACTGACCGCCCTGATGGCCGCCGGCATTTCCAAAGGCCGGCTGGCGAAGCCGCTGATCATCGGCGCAGTCGGAGTCAGCATCTTCGCACTGGCCAACCGCGAGGTCATCATCCCGCACTTTCGCCAGCAACTTAGCCGGAAGACCGAAGACTTCCGCGGCGAGAAGGGCCAACCGGTTCAAGCCCAATACGACCATCGGACGAACGTTTACCTCAGCGGCCGCAGCGCATTCCTCAGCGAGCGCCGCATCGAAAAGCCGCACTTCCGCATGCCCGCCGACCTGTCGCAATACGGCATGCAGTTGGTTGCGGATGATGCGGTGTACCACGATGAAAAGTCGCCGACGAACGTGGCAGTTGGCGGCGCGATACCGCCGGCGGGTTATCTGCTGCGCAACGTTTCACAGCCCACGGACTTGAATGCCCGCACGTCGCTGACGCTCGATGGCAATCCGGTCTTGCTGGTCCCCGGCGACACGCCGTGGCTTGAAAAGAATCAGGCGTTTTTGGTCAGCGACATTCCGATGGAACAAGTCGCCGGCGGCGGGGCATGGCGTCGATTTTCCTCAACGCCTGAAATGGTTCAGGCGCTCCGCAGCCCCAGCACGGAATTCGGACCCGACGTGCGCGTCGCCGTCCACGCCCGGGTGGTCAGCCCGTTGATGGATATCACGCTGTTGTTCCTTGGTCTGCCGCTGGTCCTGACCCGAGAGAACCGCAACATCTTCGTCGCCATCGGCATGTGCCTGGGCGTTGTCGGGGCATTCTTCACGGTGGTGATGTTGTGCCAATGGTTGGGCAACAACTGCATCATTACCCCAGCCGCCGCCGCATGGGCACCGCTGGCCGTCTTCGTACCGGCCGCGTTGATTCTTTGCGAGCCGTTGCGCGAGTGATTGCCGTTGTTTGCTCCGCAAACAACTTCTTTGCGCGGAGCGAAAAGCGACTATGCAACACTGTCGTTTGCGCTGAGTTTACCGCTTGCAACGATTCTGACGGTTTAAGAATTTCGGAAATGCGGGTGATTTCGCTGATCGCGATTTGCCTTTGGGATTTCATTGCTGCGGATGCCGCGCCGCGTATTGCGATGATCGCAATCGTTGGTACAGTCAAGGAATGAATAGCCTAGATTCGTAAAGGCTTGTTCCAACCGCCGCCGCCGACCACCGAAGAGCCTGGCATGGACGATGTTGACCAATTGATGTTGAACGCTCAACTGCGCGACGAGTTGGAGCCGTTTCTGGACGATTCGCTGGCGTGTCTGAACACGCGTCACCTTTCGACCTCGGGCGAGAACGAGTTCCTGGCGTCGATGTTGGCTTGGGAACGGGCGCCGGTCGTTCCGATCGGGCAATGGTTCGATCCGGAAGTTGTCTTGCCCCACCCCGATTCGCTTTCGCAGGACCAACTGCACCTGCAGATGTGGGAGACGATCCACCAGCTTTACGAAGCGGGTATCGTCCTGGAATTCACCGACCACCTGACCGACCGCCAGCTTTATACGATCATCTTCCGCGACATTCTGCCTTCGGCGGAGAAGAAGATCGAACGGACGCGCAACAGCTATCTGCATTGGGATTGCGCGAACATCACCGACGACCCCGAAACCTGGCTGCGTTTTTATGCCAGCGAAAAGGAACGCCACGATTGGGCCGACGAAACCGGCGAAGCGCTGCCCGTCGCCGAAGACCCGCCCTTCCGCCGCAAGCTGCCCACGCGCCCGCTTTGACCATCGTTGCTTTTCGCTCTGCGAACAGTTAGTTGTTCGCGGAGCGAACAACGACATTCAAACGCTGGCGTTCCAATCAGGGGTTACGCCATCGCCGACATGCCCTGCCAGCAATTCATGCGGGCGGAAGTTGGCTTTGTACTGCATCGATTGATTCCCGGCGACCCAGTAGCCCAGGTAATGATGCGCCCGACCACTCTGGCGGGCCGCTTCGATTTCCATCAGCAAGGAATACGTGCCGGGGCTGGCCGGCCGCCACGATGGATCGTGAAAGAAGTAAACGCTCGATGAAGACGCGGGCATCAGATCAACCAGCGCGACGCCGAGCAGCTTGCCCTCGCTGAAGAACAACATCTCATGGGCGAAGTCACAATCGCCGGAGACGAACGTCAGGTAGTACTCATCCTCGGTAATCGCTTCCCGCCGCCACCCGCGGCGGTGGTGCATATCAGCATGGTAGGCGTTGAACAGCGCGATGTGATCGCCGGTCACGCTGGCGGGTTGCGTTAGGATTGAAACATCCGCGTTACGGCGTAAGGCCTTACGCTGGCTTTTCGAAGGACAAAACTGGTCCACCGCGATGCGCAAGCTGCGGCACTCTTGGCACCCCGGGCATTTCGGCCGAAAGATCGTGCTACCGAAGCGCCGCCAGCCGCGGGCCAACAGGTGTTCGAACTCCGCTGCCGCAACGCCATGCCTGAAGCGGTACTCCATCTGCGAGGTGCGGCCGGGCAGATAGGAACATGCTTCCGGCGGCAGCGTGAGGATGGGGAGTTCCTCGTTGGCGTGTAAGGATTCCATCGGTCTCTCTCCTCGCCCTTCGCCCTTCTCTCTTCTCACTTTCCATCATCATACCGCGCCGCCATCTCCTTCGCCGTGGCGGCAATGTGCCGGCGGCAATCGGCCGGCGAGAGCAACTCGGCGTCGCTTCCCAACGCTAAGACACGCGGGATGATATCAAGTTCATGGGCCGCTTTCACCGTGAGCACGATGCTGCCATCTTTGCGGTGATCGACCTTTTGTTCAGGGTGCCAAGGGTCCTCCAGCACAAACGGCGCGGCGTAAGCGCTAACGTGGATGCGGAAGTTCCGCGGCTTCCCGCTGGAAAAAATGCCCAGGCTTTGGCCGAAGTGGTTTTCTAAGTCAAATTCGTCATCCGGCTGGAAGTACGTGTCCAACGCTTCGGCCTTCTTGAACCGGTCGAGCTTGAAATTTCGGAAGCGATTTTCGGCGTCTTTCGCATCGCAAGCGGCGGCCACGATGTAGACGCTCGATTGGTAAACGACCACGCCGTAGGGTTCAATCTGCCGCGGCTGGGCTTCCTGTTGCCCCAGCCGCTGGTACTCAGCCGCTACCACGCGGTGCTGGTTGATTGCGCGATGGATGGTCTTGAGTATCCCTTCCTGTTTGCGGTAACTCTTCGCTGGGGCACCGCGCACCGCAACCACGTGGCGAAACTTTTCGTAGTGCTTGAGCACCGTATCGGGGATCTCATCGTGCAGTTTCGACCAGAAGCTTTCGATGCCCAACCAGAACGGCGTGCCGGCCAAAGGCAACATCAGATCGCGCCCCAACGAGAGCGCGATCAACTCCGTCGCCGAAGCGGCAACTTTGTGCGTCCCGCGAAACATCGGCCCCAACTTCCAAACCTTGCCCCGCTGAATCTCTTCCACGCCAACATCAAAGCCTGCCGCTTGCAGCGCTTCCAAGTCACGCCGCACACTGCGCTCGTGCAAGGAACCCAGCCCCAGCTCTTCGACCAGTTCATCGCGCAACTCCTTCAAAGTGCGCCCGTAACGGTAACGCTCCAAAACTTGCAGCAACTTATGCTGACGAATAAGTTGTTCATTGCGGGCCATCGCGACTCCCCGTCTTCATTTCGCTGAGTTCCAATGCTCGCGGACTAAGTCAGGACCACTATGAACCGAGGCACGTTGAAACACTCAAACGCAACCGACGATGGTGATCGCTACTACCGCGAATCTGGAATTGTACCGGTTTTTGCCATCCCACTGATGCTCATAGCGGCAATTGCTACTGCCCTGCTCACGTCACCGCTGATCGCACTCGCATCAACGTTTTGCGGGGGCTGTGCTGCCCTCGGCGTTGTTTTTGGGATCGGACTTTTGGTTCCCGCCTTCCACTCGATATTGATAGGCACGGTTATCAAAGGAGTTGCCAGGCTATGCTCTGTCCGGCGACGAAGCATGGTTACCGCCGTATGGTTTGTGAGCGTGCTGATCGCCTTTTATTTATTTTTACATGCTCACGTCTGGTTCCATACCGGTGCCGGTCAAGACCGTTTTCTCGTACTCCTTCAACCAACTAACCTAATCCAAGAGATGATCGATGGTCTTGCTCAACTGCCAACTGTTAGCGTCGTTGTAATTTTGGTGTTTTTGTTCATCTTCTTGTGTCTCTACTTGCTTCCCCTGGTGATTGTCGAAAACGACGATTCTCATCCATATTGTGAAGAGTGCAACTGCTTCACGATTTGCCATCCGAAAGAAGTTGAATTCAAGTTCTTGACAACGCATGCGTTCGAAAACTGGGACTTCGCTGCTTTGAAGCAGTTCAGTCCACACGGAGCAACAACTCAGTTCTTTCGCGCAAAAATGTACTTATGCCCGAAGTGCGAGGAGTCGTGCTACATCCGAGTTTGGCAAATTGATCGTTGGCCTGACATAGAGAAGGGTCCTAAAGATACCGATACTGTCAAGCTATCTGTTGATCTACTGAAGGTGCCCATCAAACTGAGGGCTACATTCGACGCATCAAATCCTAGTTGAGAGAGGGAGCTTTCGAACCACTTGGAGAAACAAACAAATCCGCAAACTCACTCCCCTGGGTTGCCGTCCCTTCCATGTCGAATTCGTCCGAGATCATCGTGCCGATGAACGCTTGCAACCCTTGGGCGGCCGCCGGGGTGCTGTGATGGGTGGCGACTTCGCTGGCGAAGTTCAGCAGGTCGTAAACTTTGCATCGGGAAGGAAGTACCCGCTGCCGCTTTTGGCTCAGGGCGTCGAGGTTGGCCAGCCCATATAGTTCGTTCAGGTTGCCGCTCATCCGGTGGAAGTCGCGACGCAGATTCTCGTTCTCGCCGCCGCTAGTTAGGCCGGTTCGCTCGAGCATCTTGGTCAGCCCGCGGCATTCACGCACCGACGCCCAAGATGTTTGGGCGCTCTCGAACCGCTGCCGCAACGCCGCGTAGCCTTCCTCGTTGTCGTAACTGTCGAGGGCCCGGGCGATGCAGTGCCCGATATTCTTGCCCAGGCTCACGTCGCTGCGAAACGCCCGCCCGTATCCAATCGCCCCGTTGGAACAAACTTGCCGCAGGAACGAAAGGTAAATCTTCGGGTGGCTGAATCCATCGACGGGCGTTTCCATCATGAAGCGGTGCTCGAACCGATCTCCGGAAATATCGAACGGCCGCTCTCCGCCGCGCGGCGTATGGGTGCTGGTGACGATGCCGTCGTTGTACTTCACATCTAGCACGTCATACTTGTGGACACACTCAGTGAATTCACCGT
>CALBTA010000271.1 GCA_937967755.1 uncultured Planctomycetaceae bacterium
TGTCCTCGGCGTTGATGCGGCATTCAATCACGTGCCCCTTGGCCTTGATCGCCGCTTGTGAAAACGGCAGCGGCTCGCCGGCGGCGATGCTGATCTGCTGTTTGATCAGATCGATACCGGTGATCATCTCCGTCACCGGGTGCTCGACCTGGATGCGGGCGTTGACTTCGATGAAGTAAAAGTTGTTGTCCTTATCGACGATGAACTCGACCGTGCCGGCGTTGGTGTAGTCGGCCTTCTTGATCATCCGCACGGCCGCTTTGCAAATCGCCTTGCGGACCTTGTCGGGAACCGAAGGGCTGGGGCTTTCCTCAATCAGTTTCTGATGCCGCCGCTGGGTGGAACAATCACGTTCCCACAAGTGTACCGCGTTGCCGTGATGATCGGCCAACACTTGCACTTCAACATGCCGGGGATGCTCAACGTATTTCTCCAGGTAGACCGCGCCGTTGCCAAAGGCCGCTTCGGCTTCGGTCTTGGCTTGTTGCAGGGCGGTCTTCAAAACAAGATCGTTTCCGGCCACCCGCATGCCCTTGCCGCCGCCGCCGGCGGTTGCCTTGATCAGCACGGGGAAACCGATCTCGTGCGCCAGCTTCAAGGCTTCGTCCTCGTCTTCCACCAGCCCGTCGCTGCCCGGCACAACGGGAACTTTCGCTTCGCGGGCCATTTCGCGTGCGCGGTTCTTATCGCCCAGGGCTTCCATCGCTTGCGGGGTGGGGCCGATGAAATCGATTTTGCAGTCGCGGCAGACTTCGTTGAAATGGGCGTTCTCAGCGAGAAAACCGTAGCCGGGGTGGATCGCCTCGACGTTTCCCACTTCGGCGGCGCTGATCACACGGTCGATCCGCAGGTAGCTTTCGGAACTCTTGGGCGGGCCGACGCAAAACGCTTCATCGGCCAGCCGCACGTAGCTGGCCCCGCGATCCGCCTCGCTGAAGATGGCAACCGTTTCAATGCCCATCTCGCGGCAAGCGCGAATCACCCGCAGGGCAACCTCACCGCGATTGGCTATTAGGATTCTCTTGTACATTCTCGATAGTCGTATTCAACGCGAGCGGCCAACTGATGATGACGTGGGTGAAGGGAGGAGCGAGGAGGGAGGAGGGATATTGGAAACGGATCAGACCTAACTTCTCTCCTCGCTCTTCTCTCCTCTCTCCTCTCTCTTCTCCTTACCCGTTCGGGTCGATCTTGAACAGCTTCTTCCCGACGTCAACCGATGCTTCATTGTCCACCATGACCGCGACGACCGTTCCGCTGCACTCGGCGGCGATCTCGTTGAAGACCTTCATCGCCTCGACGATGCAGACGGTCGTATCGGCGTTGACCCGGTCGCCGACTTTCACAAACGGCGGCGCGTCGGGGTTCGCCTTGCTATAGAACGTGCCGACCATCGGGCTCTCGATGAACGTGAAGTTGCCATCGTCTTCCCCACCGGCCGACGCCGCCGGAGCAGCGGCAGCCGGCTGCGGTGCGACCGCGGCGGGCGCGGGCATCGGGGCGGCGGGAACGGGGCCGCCGCGCTTCAGTTGGATTTGCTGCTCTCCCTGCCGCAGGTCGACTTCGTGCAGGCTGTGCTCCTCCATCAACCCGACAAGCTCTTTGAGACGTTCGATATTAAAAACGTCGCCCGAATCAGACATTCATCGCCTCCGGTATCTATTCTCTCGGTAAAAATATTGGCAGCGGGAATGGGTCATCCGCCGACAACACATTCGTCCAGTTCCTTGGTCACACTAGATAGTATGGTCGCGCCGGTTCGTGTTACCAAGACGTCATCTTCCAATCGGACGCCGCCCCAGCCGGGGATATAGACGCCGGGTTCCACCGTCACCACCATGCCGGCCTTTAACTCGGCATCCTCCTTGGGTCCCATCCGCGGCGATTCGTGAATCTGCAAGCCGATTCCGTGGCCCAATCCGTGACCAAACTGCTTGCCAAAGCCCGACTTGGTAATATGGCCACGGGCGGCGGCATCGACCACGTTCATCTTCACGCCGTGGCGAATTTTGGCGATCGCCTTCTCCTGAGCGGCCTTCACGACAGCGTGTACCTTACGCAATTTGGCGGAAATCTTACCGGTCACCAAAACCCGGGTCAAGTCGCTCGCGTAGCCATCGAAGCGGGCACCCCAATCAATCAGCACGAAATCATCCTCGCCGATCTTCGGCCTTCCGGGCCGGGCGTGGGGCAAGGCGGCCCGCGGTCCGACGGCGATGATCGGCGGGAAGCTGGTGCATTCACCGCCGAACAATCGGATCTCACTTTCCATCTGATCGGCGACTTGCTTCTCGGTCAAGTCCGGGCGCAGCGACGCGCGGATGACGTCGAACGCCCTTTCGGCGCATTGCACAGCGTCGCGGATGGTTTGAATCTCGTCCTTGTCCTTGATCATCCGCAATTGCTCGACCAGCTCCGTCGTCGGAACTAGCTCGGTTTTTGGCAGTTGCTTTTCCATCGCCCCCACCACCGCGTGCGTCACGACGTGCGACTCGAACGCCATGCTGCCCAGTTTCATGCGCTTGGCGACCTTGCCGAGGTGCTCCAGAATCTTCACATCCGGCCCGCGGACTTCGAACTTCAAGTCGGGGCATTCCTCTTCGAGCTGCGTGGTGTAACGCTTGTCGCTGAGGATTAGCTCATCGTCCTTGGTCAACAGCAGAAAGCTGCTATCCCCGGTAAAGCCCGTCAGGTAAGTGACGTTGTGGACTTCCGTAACGAGAAGTGCCTGGGCATCCGTCTTCTTCAGTAGGTTGCGCAGCTTGCTGCGGCGAAGTTCGTGTCGTGACATGTTGCTGGGTCGGGATTCTCCCTCTCCCGCTGGGAGAGGGCTGGGGTGAGGGCTGTCAGATTTCAGTGATCGGCGCGAATGAAGTTGATAATCGCTTCACTTGGTATCGCGCTTTCGCGATGCTTGCGACATCTACACGCCGCGAGACCGCGGAGCGGCCAGAATGTCATTCCCACGCAGAGCGTGGGAACGAGTGACTTTTTCCTAAACACATTCTCTCTCCTTTAACCGTATTCGCTCACGCCCCAATATTCGCCACCCAAACGGCGACGCCGATGACCGCAAAACAAACCAGCAGGCAAACAACAAACCCGATGATATCGGTCGCCGAAGGGCGCTGCATTTCCCAGCTGGTTCCGGGCAGCAGCTTCTTCTTCTCCAACGCTTCAGGGTCGTTGAGCGCCGCCTTCAGCTTGGCCTCGTCCTTCTTGGGATCAGGATCGACCGGCGTTTTCATCTTCGCGTAGTAGCGATCCAAAGTTTCCTGGCTGTTCCGCCGGGTGAAGAGGCTGACCACGATCATAATCAAAAACGGCGTGATAATTTTGGGCGGCAATTCCATCGTCGCCAGCGTCGAATCTTTCATTCCCTGCAAATCGACACCCACCACCTTGTACAGCAGAAAATCTAATTTGAAATTGCCGTGCCCCATCAGCCGAGTGCCCGCGGGCAGTTCTTCCGGGTAAGCCAACACGACTTGCGTGGTGTGTTCATCAAGCTGAACCG
Source organism: uncultured Planctomycetaceae bacterium (assembly GCA_937967755.1). GTDB lineage: Bacteria > Planctomycetota > Planctomycetia > Pirellulales > Pirellulaceae > CALBTA01. The sequence continues at coordinate 3,518 of CALBTA010000271.1, forward strand.
GGTCGCCGACGGGGCGTAGTTCAACGTCGACCGCTTCGCCTTGTTCGTTGACGGGCTTCACGCCGCCGGGCCAGAAGATTCCACTGCCGCCGGTCGTGGTGACGGTTTCAAACGCTTCGCCCAAGGCCAACGACTCGGGCCGGGGGCCTTGCTGGGACTGTTCCCACAATTCGATTCGCGCTTCCCACCGGGCAACATCGGCCGGCGCGGCGGGCCGCGTGACGACGGTTCGCTTGATCTGATTCGTATTCAGGAAGTACTCGTTCGTTCGCAAGCCGGGTATCACCGCGGGCGCAATGGCTGGAATCAGGAAGAACGCGAACAGGCAAAAACCAACGGTCGCCCACGCCCCGGCCGTGGTCCCCCGACGCCAGGACAGGCCGATCCAAAACGGCGCGGCAAACAAGACGCCGAACACCCAGGTCAGTTGCAATTGGGCGAACACATCCATAATCGACAACGAAATGATCACCGCCCCGCCGACAATCACCACGCTAATCAGCCGAGCGACGCGGACGTATTCTTTCTCCGTGGCGTTGGGGTTAATGTACGCGGCGTAGATGTTTCGCACGAACAGCGCCGAGCCAACGATCATATACGCATCCACACTGCTCATCAGCGCGGCCAGCAAGCAGGCCAGCATCAGGCCCGTCAACCCCGGGCCAAGCAGTTCGCGCGAGGCCACGCCCCAGGTCTTGTCGGGGTCGCCGGCCAACTCGGCGCTGCCGGCGTACAGAGCAACCGCCACCAACGCGGTCAACACCCAGCCGACGGTGCAAAACCGCTTCAAGAAATTTCCAACCACCAGCCCGACGCGGGCCGTCGTTTCGTTCTTCGCCGAGCCTCCGCCGGTGGCGATGAAGTGCGGCTGCACGACGATGCCGATCAGATTAATGATCACCACGGCGATGATCCGGTGTAACGGAAAGTCGCTGGTCCCCGTGCCGATCACCGCGAACTGCTCCTTCGGCAACTGCTGATGCATGATGCGGAAGCCGTGCCACCACGCTTGGGTATCGGGGTCGCCAAACGTCTCGACCAGCTTGCCCAGCCCGAAGGGAATCAAGATGATCGACAACAGAATGATGCAAATCCCTTGCACTAAGTCGGTGAAGTAGGCAGCGTGCAACCCGCCGGCGATGCCGTACAGCAGCACCACCACGCCGATGATCGGCACCAGCATGTACTCTATGCCGTATTCATTTCCGCCCAAGGCGAACGTGTCGGCCTGCACCAGCGGCGCAGCGACTTTGCCGATGGCCGAAAACATCATCGACCCGTACAGCATGAAAAACGACAGGCCGAACAGACAATACGCCAGGCCCATCGCCTTCGATTCGTACCGCTCGACGAACCAATCGCCGAGGGTCAAATGTCGCATCCGCCGGTACCACACGCCGGTGATCCAATAAAACGGCGTGACGAACAGCCAGTACATCACGCTCCACATGCCGCTCATGCCCGAGGTGTAGGTCGTCCGCCCGACGTTGATCGGGTCTTGGGCACCCGTTCCCGCCCCAAACGCGGCGAAGGTTTGCAGCAGCTTGCCGAAGCTGCGGCCCCCCATGAAATAATCTTCCTGCTTCTTGATCCGCATCGCGCTGACCACGCCGATGACAACCATCACGGCGAAATAGCCCGCCAGCACGATCAAATCGAGCAGGTGCATAGGAAGAAACTGAAAGAATCAAGGCAAACGTGCGAAACGGCCCATTGTAAAGCCCTCACCGCGCGCCGCAACGGTGCGAAGGAAGCGGAGCGATCAGTGATTTGCCATCCCAGTTTCTCTCCTCGCCCTTCGCCCTTCGCCCTTCGCCCCTCGCCCCTCGCCCCTCGCCCCAACCCCCACTAAACTACCCCCATGAGCGAAACAACTTCCCCTTGGATCATCAACACCACCGACGAAACGTTCGCCGAGGACGTGATCGAGCGTTCGCAGACCGTGGCCGTCGTGGTCGATTTTTGGGCCACCTGGTGCCAGCCTTGCCGGATGCTCGCCCCGGTGCTGGAAAAACTGACCGAGGAATTTGACGGCCAGTTCGTGCTGGTCAAGGCCGACGGCGATCACTGCCCTCAAGCGACGGCCGAGTTTCAGGTGCAGGCTTACCCGACGGTGTACGGCGTCCGCAACGGGCAGGCGGTTGATTTTTTCGAAGGGGTTTTGCCGGAAGAGCAGTTGCGACAGTGGCTCCAGCGTTTGATGCCCAGCGAGGCGGACAACCTTGCCGCCGAGGCGAAGCGGCTGGCCGAGAGTGATCCCGATGCGGCGATCGCAAAGCTGCAACAGGCTGTCGAGTTGGAGCCAAATGAGATGGCTTACAAATTGCAGCTCGCCGAAGTTCTGATGGAAGCCGGCCAGCTCGAGCAAGCACAAACCATTGTGCAAGAGCTTCACGATGCCGGTTACGAAACTTCAGATGTCACACAACTTCTCTCCGCCGTGGCGGTCAAGCTTTCCGGCCAACAATCAGGCGGGGTCGAAGCCTGCCGTGCGGCGTGCGCGGAAAACCCAGCCGACCTTTCCTTGCAACTAACTTTGGCCGAAGCCCTTACCGCCTCGGGCGAGTATCAAGAGGCGTTGGACCTGGCGCTCAATGCCGTTCAAACCGACAAAGCCGCCCACGGCGACCGCGCGCGGGACATCATGGTAGGCATCTTCAACCTACTGCCCGCCGACAGCGAATTGACCCACGAGTACCGGCGGAAGCTTTCGTCGGCGTTGTATTAGAACGGTGGTGGAATGCTCATGAAGGAGCGCACGGTCGCCGACGAGAGTCGTCTCCCACGCTTGGGCAATGATCGATGCTAGTCACCCAAGATCTGCCGCAACCGGGCACGGATTTCGGCGTCGCTTTGTTCGGGTGCCAACTCGCGCAGGTAATCGTGGATGAGCGGGCCGAACCGTGCCAGCCGCCGCATCGCAAATTGACGAACTTCAAAGTCGTCGTCTCCAAGCTGCTTGACCAGTTTGGCAACATCCTCGCGAATGTCGTAGGCGACGTTGAATGAAAACGAAAGCGACGCATTGCTAAGAACCTGTGTCAGGCTATGCATTTCAATGTGCAACTGGTGTTTACCCGGCGGCGTGATCGCCCCCGGCGATATCACTTGATCGATGCTTTGCCACGGCGACCACGGGCCTTCGTCGATGCGGTACCGAAGCTTGGCATCGGTCAACTCGGCATCGGATGTCCACGCAGGCTTCAGCGGCATCAGATGCGACTCGATGTCTCCTAGGTCTGCATTCTCCTGAATGATCTGCACCGCTGGCGGATCGTATATCGCATACCGAAACAGCGTATCAGCCAGCTTCTGCTGGATGACCCACCGCCCGTGCGCGGAGCTGAATTCAATGCCTTCATTCGTCGGCCCGCCAACGAACAACGGGCAACCAGCCAGCGGAGCCGTCGCCCAACGATCGCCATCGAAATAGGCCAGCGTCGTGCCGTCACTAACCATTGCCCGGCGATAAAGGCGAAACGCTTTCCAATTGACCGATGGTAACGGACTGGAACTGAAGACTTGCTCGGCGGCTTGTGATCGCACGTTCCAACTAACCATCAGTCGCCTGGCGGGAAGGTCGACGTCGGCCATCGATTGAAAAGGCCGGCTGACCCACTCGCCCCCAATGCGGCGGGACAGCGTTTCGCCACCGGCGGAAACCAGCGAGACCACGCCGTCAGCGCTGTACCAGGCGGTGATGCCGGTCGTCGGGCCGGCAAACCCTTCCGCATCGGGCAATGCGAACTGCTCCACACCTTGCGGCCCGATGGCAACTACTTTCCGATCGGTGGTGACCAGCGGCCAGGCGTCTTCGGTCTGCTTAATGTCAATCGCTTGCGCATAAAACACCCGCCAACGCGGCTTCGGTTTTTCTGCTTGGGCGAGCAACTGCCGCGCGTCGATGTTGGCGACCGCCTTGTTCCCGTAAGTGATCCACAACCGATCATCGGCCGCCGACAGGCGCAGCACTCCTTCGGCTGGTAAGCCGTGGTCACTGGTGAACTGCCGCCAGCCGGTTTCCGCGGAATAGCGTACGAGCGACCCTTCCCCGCCCAACATCCACAGCCCGCCTTGCTTGTCGATGGTGTGGTTGCTGGGCTGGTAAAGCTGGCGGTCGATGCCGAACGGGGCCAACTCCCAGTGATCGTCCTTCCAGATGGCGATGCGGTGGAACGTGCCGTCGGCGAACGGCTCGACATCGTACTTCCTGAACGAACGGAACGGCCGCCGCCAGATGGAGATCAACGTCCCATCGGGCATCACGACCACCTTGGTGGCCCGCAGTTTGTCAGCCGGGTCGCCCGGTGTTTTGAACTTCGTCTCGGTGACCTTTGCGGTCTTCAGGTCGACATTCACCCAGCGGTCGAACAGCAGCATGCGAAAGGTGTCGGCGTCGATCATGCAGCCCGGGCCAGTGAATTTCAGATTCAGCGGGATCGTTTTCCAATCCGAGCCGCTCGACACGACCAGGTCGAACAACGCCAGCTTGTGAAATTCGCGGTCGGCGATGCTGTACAAACAGGTCGGCCCATCCGGCCAACTGGCAAATTCAATCCGGCGGAACAATTTGCGAAAACTAATCCGCTCGCCCTGCGGCCACGGCAGGCTGAAACGGTGAAGCGACTTTCCGTCGAAGCGGTAGGAAACACCCGTTCGCGAGGCGGCGTAGACATCTCCGCCCGGTGCCTGGTGAAAAGTTGGTTCGCGCAGCGCTTCGCGCGTGAAGGCAACCATTTGAACCTCGTCTCCAGCGTAGCGGTAAACGCCGAATCCATCATTGCCATCCTTTCCCAGCAGCGCCACCGCGTAAAACGCCTTCGGGTCACCAACGTCGGCGAACAGCCGGGCGAAGGTCATTGCTGAGTCAGTCAAACTGTCAAACGGCGCCAGTTCATCGTCGCTCTTGGCCAGCGCCGGGCCGTGTTGTTCCGTCAGGTAAACCGCCCGCCCATCGCCCAGCGGCAAGACGTCAACCACTTTCTTGCCTTGGATCGCCTCGACAATTACCGGCGGAGGGTCTTTCGCCAGAACGGGCGTGCTCGCCGCGGTGACAAGGGCCGCCGCGGTCACCATCGCGCTTATATGAATAACTGTCCACTTTGTCGTTGAGCAATTGTTGCAGTTGAACATTGAGGTGAGCGCGCTGGGGAGTCTCGAAACGAAAAGATTCTAACCCAGGCTAATGTAAGATGTGCGGAAGTGCGGGAAGAACTGCAACACGTCAGTTTTTGGGAGAAAAAGATAGTTGCCGGGCCGTTAGGCGTTAATTAGGGTGGAAAGGATGGGGTGATGATGGCGGGGGCTGCGCAGTTTTTGCCCAACCCGTTGATCGACTCTCACACGAGGAACAGCAATGAGACAGATGACACTTTTGGCGGCGATCGCTTTGATGGCATACGGCACCGGCGAATTGGAAGCTGGGAAGCCGACGCATTCCGGCAACCGGTTTCACGTCGGCGGATCGAAAACGACCCAAGGCCGCGTGACGGTGCGGCTCAACGGCGGAGCAGGCAAACACCCAAGGTTTCACGTGCATGGAACCGAGGCACACCACGCCCGGAGCCACCGGGACAGCTTCGTCCGCTCGTCTCGTCGCTTTCGTGATTCGTCGTTGATCGCCAGCGGCGGTCCGAGTTTCGTCGGCAGTTATCCCGTGGCGGTCGGCGGCGGCTTCGGCAGCGGCCACTTCGGCGATGGCGGCTTCTCAAACCTGTACAACCAAGGCTTCATCCCCGTGCCGCCCTACTACGCGCTGCACCCGCCGGTTTACTACAGCGTGCCCGTGCCGCGAACGTATGGCTACAGCCCGTTCGCTTATCCGGGTACGGTTCCCACGCCAGAGGTTTCGATTCAACCAGCGGACATCATCAACCCGTACGTGGACCCGGCTCCCGCTCCGGATTTGGGCCCCGAAGAAGTTCCCGCGCCGACGCAAGAGACTTCCGACAAGACCGCCACGTTGCCGCCGGTGATTCACAACCCGTTTGTGCACGAGCGGAGTTTGGTAAGTTTCACGGAGAAATAGAAATCGCCGAACTGCCTAGGCGTTCTCGGCGAGCAGTTCGTGCAAGTGGAAATGAAACTTGCCGAGTTTGCCGCCGTAGTTGCCGGCGCCGATGGCGATGATGCCTTCTCCGGCGGCTGCTTGAACCGCTTGCCGCATGGCGTTGGCGACTGACGTTTCGTCGATGCCGTCGATGACGATCTCGAGCGCACAGTTGACGCCGTCGTGCAGTTTGGTTTCCGTTCGCCCGCGCAGCGTGGGGCAATAGGCATCGGCGGTTGATGCCATCAGGGCCTTGTAGCGTGAGCCAACTTTGCTTCCGCTGCGGGCGACGCCGCCGGGGAACGGGGCGATGGTCCCGGGTAGATCACTCAGCGACTCCACTCCACGGCGGGCGGAAGCCAGCGCCGCGGGCATGTCTTCGGCCTGCAAGATAATGTTCCCGCCGGCGACCCCCTTGCCCACGCCTAACGACTCGACCACCAGAAACTCGCCATCCATCACGGGTATGCGCCAATAACGCGTCTGGCCGACCAGTTTACTTTTCTGAAAGCCATCGCCGAAGAAGCGAATGTGCTTGCCCAGGTCGATACGCGACTCGGCATCGGGCATCCCATCGAACACGGCGGTTGTCGCACAGGTCATTAAACATTGACCTGTTCGATTCGACACGGCTTTGGCCAGTGCGTCATCTGAAAATCCAAACACCAACACCGCCGCGCCGATCCGCCCGTCGGGTGTTGCTTCAGCGGGAAGCATCTGCTCGATGCCAACTTCGGCATCGCAGGCGATGACCGATGCGCTATATCCGCAAAACTCACGCAGCGCCGAGTCGAGCCAGAATTCGTCGTGCGCGGTGACGATCAGCCGGGTAAAGCGCATGCGGAACGCTTCGGCGAACGTCTCTTCGATCAGCGTCGGTCCGATCTTTACGGGCACGGTTAATTCGCGCGGGAGGAATAACTTCGGGCGGTGGAAACGAATTGACTATCTTGACTGGCCCGCTGCTGATTGCCAAGTGAGCGCCGCCATATCGCTTGCCACATTCCGTGTTGGACAGGATAATGAATGCTGGCCCCCACGCGTTTCCCGCCCTGAAAACAGCTTTATGTCGGAAAGCTTTGACCCGTATCGCAAGTGGCTTGGCATCCCCGCCAGCGAACAGCCCGCGAATCATTATCGACTGCTGGGCATCGCTCTGTTCGAGGATGACCCCGATGTGATTGCGTACGCGGCCGACCGGCAGATGTCGCACGTGCGGAAGTTCCAATCGGGTCAGTTTGGCCAGCAAGCCCAGAAGTTGTTGAGCGAGTTGGCCCAGGCACGGCGTTGCTTGTTGGCTTCGTCGGAAAAGGCAGCCTACGACAAGCAATTAAAGGCGGAGCAAGACAGCGGGGACAAAGGGAGCGGTTCGCCGGTGGCCGCGCCGCAACCCTCGCGGCCCGTGCAAGCTCCGGTTCAGGCTCCTTCCCAAGCGCCCGTGCAAGCGCCGCCGCAACAGGCGCCGCAGGCCCCTCCGCAACAGGCAGTCGCCACGGCCGAACCGCCGCAGGCCGTTCCGGTGGCCGTCGCTTCTACCCCGGTCGCCAGCGGCGGAAGCCCCGTGGCGGTGCGGTCGCGGCCGGTCACTTCAAAGGCCCGCCGGGGGCGGAAGAACTCGGCCATTCCGGTGATCGGTGCGTTGGTCGCGCTGGCCGGGTTGGCAGTAGTCGCGCTGGTCGCGGTCGTCGCCGCGACTTCGCAACTGCCCGAAGACGAATCCTCAGACGATGGAACATCGGTCGTCACACCCACGCCGGTTCCTATGGAAGATCCGCAGCCGAAGCCTAAACCGCAGCCGAATCCCACACCCGATGTTCGCCCCCAACCAGAAGACCAACCACAACCGCCCAACGATGAGGAGCCGGAGACCGACGGCGGTGAAAGCGACGGCGCTGCGACCGTGCCAACAGTGGAAGTAAACGACCCGCAGCGGCAGGCGAAGTACGAGGAGGCAGTCACGGCGCTCGAAGCGGCGATGGCCGGTCGCGACATGTCGACCGCCGGCGAGCAATTGGCGATCGCCGACGCGCTGAAGTACAGCGCCCAAGAGCAATCGCAGATGAGCCATCTGCAAGAGCTACACGATCGCCTGGTGGAGTTTTGGGAAGCGGTTGATCGGGGCCTGGAGCGGTTGAAGCCGAACGACGACGTGGTCTTCGCCGGCAAGATCGCCAATTTTGTTTCGGCGGAAGACGGTCAGGTTACACTACTGGCGCTGGGCAACCGTAAGACCGAGACGCTGAAAGAATTAGACGCCTTCTACATGGTCGCCATCGCCCGTCGTGGGTTGAGCAAGACCGACCCGAACGCATTTCTGGTCGCCGCGACGTTCTTGGCATTGGACGGAAAGGAGCCACCCTCTTCTCAGTTGGAAGAAGCCGCATCGCTTTTCGAGAGAGCGGTCGCCGGCGGCGCGAAAAGTGATGCCCTGCGCCAGCGGTTGAAAATCGAAGACGCGCCTTCGCTGCCCGCGCCCGGCGGATCGGACGAAGCTGATTCCGACGTTGACGACGATGCCGAAGCGTCTGAGCAGTTTCCCGAACCCGGCGGCAGCTTGCCCAAGCCGGGTGAGGACGAGGCGGACGAGTAGTTGCTTGCAAAAATCTTCGCCGAATTTGCAATCGACCTCGGCTGAAAGTACACTCACGCTACCTCTGCTCGTTCGCGCACGCTTCGATCCTGCCCTGTGCGAAGGGCGAACTCCCCGTTGATCCCTCCGCGTACTGACCATCGCTTCTATCTTTCGCCTTCCAATATGAATGCACCACGCATCTTCGCCGCGCTGGCGATAGCCGTTATCTGCACGCCAACATTGATCACCGCTGACGAAACGGAGCAGGGCGTTGTCGCCGGGTGGGATTCGAGCGATGGCCATGTGCTGCTTGGCGAGTTGAAGTGTGCCGCTTGCCACGACCCGGGGGCGTTGTCGAACCATGTCTCGCACAAAGAAGCCCCCAACCTCTCGGAAGCCGGGTCGCGGAGCACCCCGCAGTATCTTCGCGAGTTCTTGTCGAACCCGCACAAGACCAAACCCGG
>CALBTA010000272.1 GCA_937967755.1 uncultured Planctomycetaceae bacterium
CGGCGTGATATTTCCGAGACGGTCATCTACGAGATGCACGTCCGCGGGTTCACCAACAGCAAAACTTCCAAAGCGCAGCACCCGGGTACTTACTTGGGTGTGATCGAGAAGATTCCGTACCTCAAGGAACTCGGCGTCACAGCGGTCGAACTGATGCCCGTTCATGAGTTTCCGATTCTCGACATCACGGGCAACAAGCCGGAGCGGAAAAACTACTGGGGTTACGACCCGATGGCGTTCTTCGCCCCGCACCGCGGCTACGCCCACAGCGACCAGCCCGGGGCCCAGGTCAACGAGTTCAAACAGATGGTCAAAGCCCTGCACCAGGCGGGCATCGAAGTGATTTTGGACGTGGTCTTCAACCATACCTGCGAAGGGAACGAGCTTGGCCCGACCCTCAGCTTCAAAGGGTTGGAGAACAGCGTTTACTATATGCTGGCAGATGGCGGCAGCCGCTATAAGAATTACACCGGTTGCGGCAACACGATCAACAGCAACCACCCGGTCGTGCGCGAGATGATCTTCAACTGCCTGCGGCATTGGGTGCACAACTATCACATTGACGGTTTCCGCTTCGACCTGGCGTCGATCCTCAGCCGCGATCAGAACGGCGAGATGCTTCCCAACCCGCCGACGATCGATGCCATCGCCCAAGACCCAATGCTGGCCGACACCAAGGTCATTGCCGAAGCCTGGGACGCAGCGGGCGCCTATCAAGTTGGTTCGTTCCACTCAATGCGTTGGGCGGAATGGAACGGCATGTTCCGCGACGATACCCGCAGCTTCTGGCGGGGCGATCATGGGAAGCTCGGCGCATTCGCCACGCGGATTTCCGGCAGCAGCGACCTGTTCGCCAAGAGCGGCCGCCAGCCTTACCACAGTATCAACTTTGTGACGTCGCACGACGGCTTCACGATGAACGACCTGGTCAGTTATTGCGACAAGCACAACGAGGCCAACGGAGAAGGCAACCGCGACGGCGACAACAACAACCACAGCATGAACTACGGGGTCGAAGGTCCCACGAAGCGCTCCCGGGTGGAACGCGACCGGCTGAAGACAATCAAATGCCACCTCGCCACGCTGATGCTCAGCCAGGGTGTACCGATGTTGCTTTCTGGCGACGAGTGCCGACGGACCCAGCGCGGCAACAACAACGCCTATTGCCAAGACAACGACGTTTCATGGTTTGACTGGAAGTTGGTCAAGAAGCATGAGAACCTCGTCAAGTTCACCCGACAACTCATTCACTTTCGCCGCTCGCAACCGACGGTTCGCCGCCGGGAGTTTCTCAGTGGCGAAGCAACCAATGGCACGCCGTTGCCCGACGTTTCCTGGTACGGCCCTGCCGGCACGGCCGTTGATTGGAACGGATCGGACCTGGCGCTGATCTGCCTGTTGGCGAAGCCTCCAGCAAGCGAGGACCCAGCCGCGGCTGGCCGGAACCTGATGATCATGTTCAATTCCAACTACCGCCCGCGGCGATTTCTGATACCGACCGTCGCCAAGGAAAGCAAGTGGAAGCTGTTCCTCGACACAGCGGCCGATTCTCCCCGCGATGTCTTCCCAAAGTGCGACGGCCCGGCACCGCCCGCCTCTGGCGTATTGGAACTGGAAGGAAAGAGCGTGCGGGTTTACGTCGAATCGACGTGATAATCATTGAGCGGTGCGGCGCTAGCCGCCGGTGAGCAACTCGCGATAACACACCGGCGGCTAGCGCCGTGCCGCTCAAGCTGAATCTATCGCGATGCGTTTTCGTTCTGCGTATCCGGATTGTCGGGTCCCGGCGGCGGCTTCACCGTTGGCCAGTCGGGAGAATCGAAGCGCTCTTCGTCCATCCACTGCGCGAGTTGGCGAACGAGGTCGGGGTTGTCGGCCGCCACATCGTTTTCTTCCCCGGCGTCTTCTTTCAGGTTGAACAGCCTCACCGGTCCGCGTAGGCCGGTTCGAATAGCCTTCCAGTCATCGAGTCGCGCGGCTTGTTCAAATCCGTCTTCGTGCAGCTCCCAATACAACGGCCCGTGCCGCTCGGGCACGCGGCCATGGAACAGGTCCACTTGCGAAACGCCGTCGATGTTTCGCGGCTGCCGCCAGGCACCAACCAAGTCGGCCAGCGTCGGCAGCAAATCGGGTGCCCACCAAACGTGGTGGCTGACTCCGCCTGCAGCCCGAACAATATCCGATGGCCCCCAGATGATCATCGGAACGCGAACGCCCCCTTCGTTGAGCGTTGACTTAATCCCGTTGAACGGCCCATTGCTGTTGAAGAATTCCGGATTAACCCCTTCATCGTGGGGGCCGTTGTCGCTGGTGAGGATCACCAATGTGTTCTCTTTCATGTTGCGTTCGTAGAGCGCGTCGATAATACGCCCCACCGACTCGTCAACCCGCGAAACCATCGCAGCGTACTGCTTTTGTTCTTGTGGCCAATCTTCGTTGTTGTAGGGCTCCAGTGTGGGCACGTCTTCCAAGTTTCCCCGCGGGGGTGCAAGGGAAACCATCATGAAAAATGGGCGGCTGTTGCTGCGAGGACTCTCTCCCCCGATGGTTGCCCGAGTATTTCGGCGGACCCCCTTACGATGGATGTAGTCGACCGCTTCGTCGGTCACCATATCCAGCGAGTAGTGCTGGCGGCCGTTGTTTTGGTTGCCTGGAATCGGCTGCCGGCGATCGTTTCGCCATAGGTAATTCGGATAGAAATCTCGCGCGTGTGTTGGGTTCAAATCGACGAACGACTCTTGAAAGCCCTGCGCTGTGGGAACGCCCGGCGTCTTCTCATCGCCCACTTTCCAGCTTCCAAACATGGCTGTGTCTAGCCCAGCCATCAGCATTACTTCGGGAAGCGTTCTCTCGCGATCGATGAACGCCTTCTCATCAGTCCCGCGAATACGGCAATGGCCCGTGTGGCGCCCCGTCAGAAGCGTGCAGTGCGATGGGATACCAACGCTGGACCCCGAGTAATAATTCGTGAACCGAACACCCGTTTGTGCAAACTCATCAATGTGAGGTGTCTTGATCATTTCTTGGCCATAAACGCCAAGATCACCGTAACCGAGATCGTCAATAACGATCAGAATCACGTTCAAATGCCCACAATTACGCACACGGGCTTGCCGGTTCGCCAACATCAGGTTGTTGTGAGACTGCGCTTTGATTCGCTCCCACTCTTCACTGCCGAAGAAGTCGATCACTTCGCCTTCGTCGGCAAACGGGGCCGCACCAAAACCATCGTCGGGCCCCGGCCCGAAGGGCGGAACCAGCGGCGGATCGGCGTCTTCCGGGACATCAGGCAATTCCGACGCCGTCGCCAAATCGGCGAAGGCATCGAACAGTGAAGCGTCTTCAGGCGGCTCCGCCGGTTGGGTCGGTTGGGCGGCTTCAACTTCCGCCTGAACCAGTTGAATGTCCCCCAGAGCCACGGGCGCATCGCCCGGTTCCTGCGTGCAGCCGAATACCAATCCGGCTATGATCAGCAGTCCAAAGCAGGGTAGGAGTCTTTTCATCGTATTGGTCCTGATCGACTGCGAACGACTATTTATCGTTTGTGAAGGGCTAAAACTCACCCTATACTTCGCATCTTAGCTGGCGATACGCCCGGCTTACAGACGAATGTGCAAATCTTGTTCCGTCGGGTTATATTCATCTTCTGAGGGTTGTCGGAAGGCCGCAAATCGTTGATACGAAACATGTTACGATCTTGCACCCCTCAATGTAGCGGTGCTCGCAGAGTGTAAACCTGCCTTAGCGCCTTAGCGCTAATGTGTTCGCTTTGCTTTGCGCTTCCTCCGATCTGGACGGCCGCTTGCGTTTCACCAACGAATTCACCGCAGGACCGTGTCGGCATCTCACGTGGCTTGGCCATGAAGCTATTCGCGAATCGCCGCAAGCCTTGACTGGTGCAGCAGTTACGTCGCGGACGCCCCACGCCGGGCGGCGCTAGCCGACCGCGTCACCACTTTCGGCCACCATCTGGTGTCGATGGTGAATTTTTTCGGCGGAAGCGAAATTCTGATTTGCCGTAACTTGGTGATCAGCTTCAACTTCGGGCGACGGCTTGCTGGCGGAGTGTCTCGCCGATTCACCAAAGTGCCCGGTATTGGGGGTGCTGGTGAATTCTCTCTATAGGCCGCGGCTCTCCGTTGACCAGACATGTTCGTAACGATGATGCCGTGCAGTTCATCAATAGCCACCGCGCGACCAGGGGCGGGTTTTGGTGAAACCCGCCTACATTGGTTGCCGTGTGATGTTTGTCGTCGCTGGGTCATGGGTCTGCTCCTTTGTGGAATTTCGTTCGCAGCTGAGCGGCAAGGCGATAGCCGCCGGTGTGTCATGAATCGTGCCGGCGATGGCAAGACGCCGGCCCCTAGGTACTCCTTTACTTACTTTACTTGCCGTCGGCTAGCGCCTTGCCGCTCACAGATATATGCCTATGTGTTCACATGATCATAAGTATACACAAGGTGGTACACTAAAACCGGTTTTTCACCAAACAATCTGGAGGGATTTTCCAAATTTGCGCCAGCCCCGCGTTTGGGCGTCCGTTTTCACGAAAAAATTTTTGGCCCCGGTGAAAAAACACCCAACCAGGGGCAAGCGGGCGAGTTCGTTTGCTGTGCGCATGCAAAAACCGCCCTGGCGAATCACCAGGGCGGTTTCTTGACCTTATCTCTTCCGCACGGTTCAAAGTTTAGAAGCGGCGGTTGACGTTCACCGCGAACTCGTAGTCGAAACCACGGTCCGGGCGATCCAGCAGCGGCAGGACGACAGCCGGGGTCACGTCCCAGCAACCGCGAACGATCGTGGCACCGACCGTTGCGTTGTAGAAGT
>CALBTA010000273.1 GCA_937967755.1 uncultured Planctomycetaceae bacterium
CTTCGCCCCAATCGGCCCCGGCCACGATGCCCGTTTCCGCCCCCGGCCGTTTGCCGATGGGGCGAAGCGAAACGGTCGAGGCCGCTCCCGCCGACGGAGCCGTTGACCCAATGGCCCCTATGGCCATGCCCTCGACAGCAGCGCCAGTGTCAAACGGGGCTGGCGTTTCCGCGCAGCCGTCGGCGGAAGTCGACCCAATGGCGCCGATGGCGATGCCCGTCGGCGCGGCGGTGGATCAATCCGTTCAACAGCCGGTGATGGGTGCGACCAATTCCCCCATTCCGCTAGGAACCACCGAAGCCGCGGAGCCGACAACGTCGCCGGCAATTGCCAAGGATGAGAAACCCGAACCTTCGTCGTCGAAGCCGTTGTTGTTGGCGGGCATCGTGGCGACTGTGACGCTGGCGATCGGCGTCGCCGGGTTGCTGGTGTATTGGAGCCAACAACGTGGAGAAGAGCCTTCGGGCCCGGTTGTCTCAGCGGTTGACGCAAGCGACGCCGGAGATGACGCAAGCGATGTGCCTCCGCCGGAAGAAGAACCGCAACCTTCGCCGCCCCATCCCGAACCGGAAGATCCCGAGCCGGTTGACCGCGAACCAATCGTTCCGGTCGATCCCGAACCCCAGCCGCCGATCACGATCGATCCGCCTGTGGTCGAGCCAGAGCCGCAGCCGGTCGATCCGCCCACGCCCGAGCCGCCGGTGACGATCCCCACGCCGGATCCCGACCCGCCGACACCCCAGCCCGAACCGGAGCCTGATCCAGAACCAACTCCGCTGACGCCGGCGGAGAAAGATGCGTTGAAGAAGGCCCTGGTTGGTGCGCGCACGGCGATGGGCGAGCGTGATCAAGCTTCGGTCGTTGAGCAGTTGGCAACGGCCAACCAACTCGCGCGGACGGATGAACACAAGGCGATGGTCGCACGGCTGGAAGAGTTGAACCATTACGTGAAAGAGTTTTGGCGTTCGGTCGATGAAGCGTACAGCAATCTTAAGCCTTCGACGACGATTCGAATCGGCAACGCTGAGGCGGCGATTGTCGACGTGAACGAGAATGTGCTGGTCCTCAAATACTTCGGCACCAACCGCACGATCGCGCGAGAGGATATGCCTTCGGGCCTGGCAATGGCAATTGCCAACAACTGGTTCACCGACGACCCGGCGAACAAGGTGGTGAAAGGGGCGCTGCAACTGGTCGATCCCAACGGCCGCCCCGAAGAGACACGCCGGCTCTGGCAAGAGGCGCAAGCCGCCGGCGTTGATGTGGAAGACCTGATGCCGGTCATGGATGATACATACGACTTCTAATTTCCGTAGCGCATGAAACTTCGCATCGGACTAGTGGGGCTGGGAACGGAGTGGGAAGCCCGCCACGGCCCGGCGCTGCGGGCGCTTTACGACCGCTACGAAGTGCGGGCTGTGTGTGATGAAGTTTCGTTGCGGGGCGAACAGATCGCGCGGCAATTCAACGCGGCGCAGGTCGACGGGTTTCAAGCGCTCACGCGGCGCAGCGATGTCGATGCGGTGGTTGTGCTCAGCGGGCGATGGTTCGGGCCGCTGCCGATTTTGGCCGCGTGCCACCACGGCAAGGCGGTTTACTGTGGCCCGGAGTGGGATTTCGCCGACGATCAACTGGCCAAGTTGCAGCAACGCGTCGACCAGGCCGGCATCGCGTTCATGGCCGACTTCCCCCGCCGTGTGGCACCAGCGACGGTACGTTTGAAAGAACTCATCGCCACGCGGTTGGGCCTACCGCGGCTGCTGTTCTGCCATCACCGCCACGCGATCAAGTCGCCGGCGATTGAAGACAAACGGACCAACCCGCATTGCCCAGAAGCGGCGACGCGGCGCGATTTGCTGCAAATGGTTGACTGGTGCCAATACGTGGTGGGTGCCCACGCCACCAGCGTCAACGGATTCTGGCACGATTCACATTCGGGAAAACATGCTGACTATCAGGCGCTCAGCCTCGACTTTTCCCAGCCCGGGCGGCTAGGCAGCGGGCCACTGGCACAGATCAGTTGCGGCACTTATCTTCCAATAAACTGGCCCGAAGCGATCTCGTTCCGCCCCGCAGCGGCCTTGCAAGTCTGTTGCGAACGGGGCGTGGCGTTTGTCGATCTTCCGTCTACGCTCATCTGGTTCGATGAGGCCGGCCGGCATTTGGAAACGCTTGATCAAGATCGGCCCGCAGGCGAACTGATGTTCTGGCAGTTCCACCGCCAAGTCACCAGCTTCGTACGGGATACGACCAACCTGCGCGATGTTTTCTCGGCGTTGAAAGTGCTCGCCCTTGCGCGGAAAAGCTTCAGCGAAGCCCGCCGCGTCTTCGCCGATGAAGATGTAACGTAGGACAGGTCGTCTAGCTCCCTCTCCCTCTGGGAGAGGGCCGGGGTGAGGGCTGTTAGAAAAGTCGACAAGTCGCTTCGTGGACGGGTTACAAACCCGTCCTACTCCCCGAGCAGTTTGTCGACTTCCTGTTGGGCGGCTTCAATATCCGCTTCGAGCTTCGCGATCTCGCCAGGTTCGTCGTCTTGCTGTCGCGCGCCGGCGAGGCGGTTCTTCATCGCTTGAATATTCTTCCGCAGCTTTTCGACTTTCTTCTTCGTTTTTTTATCCATGCTTGTGCGGGCTTCATTGAGATCAGTGTAGCAGAAGTCGTGAGACTTCTGGGATTCGCGCCCTGAGTAGATTCACCCGAACTCTCACGAGTTCGCCTACAGTCTTTCCGTGGTGCGCGTATCAACTTGCGCGTTCGATTCGCGCTCGCAACGTTTGCATCACGCTGACCGATTCCATCCCTTGCAGGCCGAAGCAATCGTGCAGCAAGGCCAGCGAACTGTTGTAGTCACCTGCCTGCAAGTCGCGGCGAAGCTGAGCCGCCTTGCCGATCACTTCCGGGTTGTTGCGCACGCCGTCGTAGAAGACCTGGGCGCACTTGTGCGCCCGCACGTCGTCGAGTTCAAACAGCTCGGCCAAAATCGTTCCCGCGCCGTCGAGATCGCCGACGAAAATTCGCGTGGCGAATCGTTGGAAGGCGGCGGTTGGTGTGGGGCCGGCTAGTTGCAAGATTTCGGTCGGCCCAGGCAGGGCCAGGCTGGCTGAGATGTGCGGCGCGGGCGTTTTGGTCTGTGGACCGTGATGCTCTTGAAAACTATCGTCGCCCCCCACGGCATCTGCTTCCAGCAAGAACAAATCGTCTTGTGCTTCGGCGTCTGCATCTTCGGTCTCTTCTTCTTCGGCCGGCAGGTTGGAAAGCAACTGATTCAAATGGGTCAACCGCACGCCCATCTGGTCGAACATGTTGTCAATTTCGCTGGTGTAGGCCAGGCCCAGCGCGTCTTCCAGAATGTCGTCCTTGTTGGCCAACACGTGTTCGGTTAGACGTTCGGCCAGCAGGTCTCGGGCGCGTCGCAGCAGGTCGATGGCTTGTTGGCGGTCGTTCATGGCGTCCGTACTCGTGCGAATGCGTTGAAAGGTTGATTAGGCTACCCCTTCAACATAATCACTGCCGACCACGCCGCCCAGCATTTTGTCGCCGGGGAAGCTAAAAAACCCGGGCGGGTAAATATGCATCTGCCGGCCAGTGAAACTCTGCGGCCGCAGTTCCGGGCGAATCGGCAGACTTGGGCGTGCGCGGGATGAAGCGCAAGTACCCTGCCAGCAACACGATAGCAACGCACAGCACCACGGCGACGTTCAGCCACAGCCGACTCTTCTGGCGGAATTTCTCGGCATTGGCGCTCCGCCCGTTGATCAGGCTGACGATGTAAAACACTGGCAATGCCAGCAAAAACTTGATGCCCACTAGCATCCCGTAGTTCGAACCCTCGGGCAAATCATTATGCATCGGAACCAACATCATGTTGGTCAGGCCGGTCGCCAATAGCAGCAGGATGGAAATCATGACAAATTTCATCCAGCCTCGCCGCAGCGCAGCCCCGACCGATTCGCGTTGGTCTTCGGGCAGCGACTCCAACATCGGCACAACGGCAAAGCGAACGTAAAAGATGCCGCCGACCATCGTGATCGCCGAAAGAACATGCAGCCAACGCAGGCCGAGGTTGAGAAAATCCATGAGTTATTCCGTGGTGCGAACAAGTTCAATCTGACGTTGCGATGGTAGAAGTGAGACCGGCGTTTGTCTATCCCCAGGCCGTCGTCTGTCGAACCGCGACCCGCCGTTCTATAATCCGGAAACAACATTGGACCTGCAACGCCGTTGAGCAATCCTTCTGATGTCGCCCCTGCCGGGGCTTTGGAACTGTACTCCGAAACGGTTCCCCGGGCTTCCGCCCGGGGCTAATTGATTTCGCCGCTCCGCGGCTTTCACGATGCTTTGCTTCGTGTACGAAGGCCCGGAGGGCCGGCATCGATTAGCCTGGGGCGTGAGCCCCAGGATCAGATCGGCGTTCCTTCGCAGCGCGTAGCCCCGGCAGGGGCGGCATCAAGAGCATTGCTTACAGCCGCAGGTCATTCCGCATCGAGTTGGAGAGACTCCTTTGCAAATCGTCACTTACCCGCACCCTACGCTTCGCCATAAATCGAAGCCGATTCGCCGTGTCGATGCCGAGTTGAAGGCGATGATCGGCGAGATGTTTGCGCTGATGTACGAGGCGCAGGGCGTTGGGCTGGCGGCCAACCAGGTTGATTTGCCGCTGCGGGTGTTCGTCGTCAACGAGAAGGCGGACCCCAACGACGGGGAAGAACTGGTTTTCATCAACCCGGTGTTGAGCAAGCCGAAGGGGAACGAGCAGCGCGAAGAGGGCTGCCTCAGCTTGCCGGAGACTTACGGCGACGTGATGCGGCCTGAGAAGATTTACGTCGAAGCGTACAACGCCCAGGGCGATCTGTTTCAGGCGGAGCTGTCGGGCTTGCTGGGCCGCATCGTGCAGCACGAAACCGACCACCTCGATGGCGTGCTGTTTACCGACCGCCTGAGCGAAACGGGGCTGATGAAAGTGCAGCCGGCCCTCGACGAGTTCACGATTGAATTCGAAAGCAAACGCAGCACCGGCGAGATCCCCAGCGACGAAGCGATCGCCGCGCGGTTGGCGGAAATTGAGGAGAAGTATTGTTAGATGCGTATCCTCATGATGGGCACCGGCCCGTTTGCCGTGCCGACATTTCGCTGGTTGCTCGACTCGCCGCACGACGCGCCGGCACTGGTCACGCGGCCTGACCGCAACGTTGGCCGTCGCCGCAAAGCGCCGCCCAATCCCATGCGCGAGGTTGCCGAGCAGCACGGCCTGCCTGTCTTCGCGCCCGAAAGCATTAACAGCGGCGAAGCCCACAGTCTGCTGCGCGAGCAGGCCGCCGAACTGTTCGTCGTTTGTGACTACGGGCAGATTCTTTCGCGGGAAACGCTCGGCCTCGCGGATCGGGGCGGCATCAATCTGCACGGTTCGCTGTTGCCGAAATACCGCGGGGCAGCACCGGTCCATTGGGCGATCTATCACGGCGAGACGGTCGCCGGCGTCAGCGTGATTCACATGACGCCGCGCCTCGATGGCGGCCCGATTATCGCGGTGCGGGAAACGCCGATCGAACAGGACGAAACGGCGGCCGAACTGGAACGCCGGCTCTCGGAAATTGGCGTCGACGCGGTGACCGAATCGCTCGGCCTGCTCGCCGATGTTTCGCCGGAGGACGTGATCGGCCAGGTGCAAGACCCGCAGGCCGTCACCAAAGCCCCGCGGCTTTGCAAAGCGGACGGAGCGGTCGATTGGTCGCGAACCGCCGAGCAAATTCGCAATCAAGTCAGGGCCTTTCAGCCTTGGCCGGGGACGTATACGAATCTGATTCGCGAGGGACATGAACCAGTGCGTTTAATTCTGGATCGAGTTTCCGCGACGCCGGGCGAAGCCGCCAGCGGCGGAGGTACGCCGGGTCGGATCGTATTGATCGAAAAGGACCGGCTGCTGGTCGCCACGGGCGGCGGGCTGCTATCACTCGATGCCGTGCAACCTTCGGGGAAGCGCGTGTTGGAAATCGGCGAGTGGCTGCGGGGGCACAAGGTGACGACTGAAGATCGTTTTGCTTCAAAGTAGATCGGCAGTCTCTGACGATCAGCAGCTGCGCTGTCGCTGCCACGCGTATTCCGTTTAGAAGCTGCGGAATTGCCGCTTCGCACGGGGTGAGGGTGGTAGGTTGATTCACGCTTCCGATCGCGAAGGGACTCGCGATCTACTTTGGAAATCCCCCTCGCGGGCAACGTTCCCAACGTGGTAGCATACGTAGAACAATTGTCCTCAATTGTTCAGGTGCGATAAAGAACAATTGAGGACAATTGTTCTACACTGGCAGGAGGCCTTCGATGTTGGGACTAGGAACTTGGGACATCGTCCTGTTGGCCGTCGCGGCGTTCATCGCGGTGACCACCTTGGTAACACTGATGCAATCGCACCGCGACAGTTTGCTGAAAAAGCTGCGCAGCGATTTCAACAATGAGCAGCAGCGGTTGCAAATCGAAGAACGGACGAAGAAGAAGGAAGAGGCGAAGAAGGCAGCGTAGCTCCCCTCCTTGGTAAGCAGGGGCGGGGGAGGTTGAACCCTCGCCAAACATCGACCCCCTCTAACTCCCCCTTGCCAAAGGGGAGAACAACGGCATGAAAAAACTCTATATCGAAACCGTCGGCTGCCAGATGAATATGCTCGATAGCGAGCTAGTGGTGGCGTCGCTGCGCAGCGATGGTTACGAGCTGGTCGCCAAGCCTGATCTGGCCGATACGATTCTGTACAACACGTGCAGCGTGCGCGAACATGCCGAGGAGAAAATCTACAGCAAGCTGGGGTGGCTGAAGCGGCTGAAGCAGCGCCACCCTGAAAAAGTGTTGGGCGTGATGGGCTGCATGGCTCAGAACCACCAGCGCGATGTGTTCGAGCGCTGCAGCTACGTCGATATCGTTGTTGGCCCTGGGCAGTTGCACCAGGTTCCTGAACTGGTGAAGCGCGTCGAGCGCGGCGAAGGCCCGCAGATGGAAGTCAGCCTGGGGCGGCGCGATGGCTCTCGCGACGAGATCGTCCGCAGCCACGAAAGCTATGACCCGCTGCGCGACCCCGAGATGCGGCCCTCGCCGTTTCAAGCGTATGTGCGGATTCAAATTGGCTGCGATAAATTCTGTACCTATTGCATCGTTCCCAGCGTTCGCGGCCCGGAACAAGGCCGCCCGCCGCGGCAAATCGTCGAAGAGGTTCGCCACTTGGCCGAGCATGGTTGCCTGGAAGTCACGCTCGTCGGGCAAACGGTCAACAGTTACCGCTTCACCGACGGCGAGCGGACGACCCGCCTGTCCGATCTTCTGGCCATGTTGGAAGAAGTCGATGGCCTGCGGCGGATCAAATTCGTGACGAACTATCCCAAGGACATGACCGACGATTTGCTCGACTCGGTGCGCGATCTGCCGAAGGTCTCGCCCTATTTGCACGTGCCGGTGCAAAGCGGGTCGAACCGCATGCTTGAGCGGATGAAGCGGGGCTACACCGTCCAAGAGTACCGCGACATGATGGCCCGCATCGGCCAGCGCCTGCCGGCGGCGACTGTCAGCAGCGATTTCATTGTCGGTTTCTCTGGCGAGACCGACGACGACTACCAGCAGTCGGTTCGGCTGGTCGAGGATTGCCGCTTTAAGAATTGCTTCATCTTCAAATACAGCGTTCGCCCCGGCACGAAAGGGGCGGAGCTTTACGAAGACGACATTCCCGAAGAGATTAAAAAGCAGCGGAACAATCATCTGCTGGAAGTGCAAAACCAAATCAGCGAAGAAGACAACCTGCAACTGCTGGGCGAAACGTTTGACGTGTTGGTTGAAGGCCCCAGCGTGAAGGCGGCCAAGCGCGACGACGGCGGCATGCACGTGCAACTAACCGGCCGCACCCACTGCGACCGTATCGTCGTCTTCGACGGCAACCGCCGCCAAATCGGGCAGATTCTTCCCGTCACCATCTACGACGCCCACCCTCACACGCTGCTCGGGGCAGTCGTCACGGAAGAATGCGGCCCGCAGTTGCATAGCTTGACTGTGTGACTTGAAGGGGAACGCTAATCTTCGCTATTGGACGCTAATTTGATGATCATCCCTGCGCGATGAATTGGATTCGTGTGCCCGTCTTCGGCCACGTTCCTCCTCCCAAAAGATTAGCGTAGATTAGCGCAAATTAGCGTTCCTCTTTCCGACCTGAATTGAAGGGAACGCTAATCTTCGCTAAATGACGCTAATTTAGGGCTCATCGCTGCGCGATGAAGATGTTCGAGCGCCGCGTCTAAGGCTACTTTGTTCTTCCTAAAAGATTAGCGAAGATTAGCGGAAGTTAGCGTTCCCCCTTCTGATGACCTGAGGTTCCCGATGGCAAAGTTGTACGAGCAAGAAGGCTACAACCTGATGGGAGCGGCGTTTGAGGTCTACAACGAGTTGGGCTACGGGATGGCTGAGGAGGTTTATCAGCAGAGTTTGGAAATCGAACTGCGTTTGCGTGAGATTCCGTTCCACAAAAAGCAGCCATTGAGCTTGCGGTACAAAGGGCAACTCATCGAGAAGACGTACCACCCCGATTTGTTGGTCCACGGTGGTATCGTCGTCGAGTTGAAATCGGTGAAGGAATTGGCATCCGATCACGAGGCGCAACTCTTCAACTACATGCGAATTGCTCGCAGCAAAGTCGGCTACCTCATCAACTTCGGCCACCGCGAGCCGTTGGAATGGAAGCGGTTTGTCATTTCAGAACCGCATCAACGAAAAGGGGAACGCTAATCTTCGCTAATTGACGCTAATTTAGTGAACATCGCTGCGCTATGAACCTTCTCTCGTGTTTTCCCAACCTCCCCCACGCCTTTCAATTAGCGTAGATTAGCGAAGATTGGCGTTACCTTCCATTTGCTCCGCCAGCTATGCCGCTCGCTCCGATACCTTCAAATGAACTTTCAACAATGTTGGAAGAACCATCTTCCAGCAAGTGGTTGAATGAACTAGGTGTCCGCGATGTTGCGTCGGCCCGTGACAATCTTCGGCGAATGCTCGATTCGCCGTTGTCGATCGAGCAGCTCGGGGTGATTTGCGGGCAGCTTGCCGAGTACCTGCCGGCGCTCAGCGACCCTGATATGGCGCTGAACAATTTGCAGCGGTTTGTCGCGGCCAGCAGCAACCCTTCGGCGCTGGCCAGTTTGATCGAACGGGACGAGCGGGCGTTGCAAGTTTTGTTGACGATCTTTTCCAGCAGCCAATTCCTATCCGACGTCTTGGCCCGCCAGCCTGATCAGTTCGACCTGTTGCGGCTGACCGAGGGCCAGCCAATGGCGCGAACTGTTTTGATCGATGATATCTGCCTGGAAACGGAACCGGTTGCCGATCAGCGGAGCCTGATGACGCTGCTGCGGCAGATCAAACGCCGCGAGCTATTACGCATCGCCTATGGCGACCTGGTGCGCGATCAATCGATTGAAGTGGTCACGCGGCAGATTTCCTATTTGGCTGACGCGTTGTGCGAAGCCGCGCTACGATTCGCATCCGGAAAGCTCGCAGAGCGCCACGGCTTGCCGCTTCGCCCAGATGGAACACGCTGCCGGTTTTCAATCCTCGCGCTCGGCAAACTCGGTGGCGAAGAATTGAACTACTCCAGCGACATCGACCTGATGTTTCTGTACGAGCGCGACGGCCGCACCGATGGCGAGCGCCCGATCGAGAACCGCGAATTCTTCGACCGTCTCGGCCGGCAGTTCGTCAATCTGCTTACCGAACCAACAGAGTTGGGCATCGCCTACCGGGTCGACCTGCGGCTGCGCCCCGAAGGCCGCCACGGGCCAATCGCCAGTAGCCTGGCCGCCGCGGCGAGTTACTACGATACGCGCGGGCGAACGTGGGAGCGGCAAGCGATGATCAAAGCCCGCCCGGTCGCTGGGGATATTGATCTTGGCGAAGAATTCTTGCAACAGATGCAGCCGTGGATTTGGCGGCGGTATTTGTCCCGCGCTGATATCACCGGCATCAAGGCGTTGAAACGCCGCATCGAAGCCCGGGCCGCCAACGGCAACAGCGAAGCGCGGAACGTGAAAACCGGCCACGGCGGCATTCGGGATATCGAATTCGCGATTCAGTTCCTGCAACTGCTGGGCGGCGGTGATCTGCCGGACATCCGCACGACCAACACGCTCGAAGCGATCATGGCGCTCGAGCGCGACGGCTGCCTGACGTATCAGGAGCGCAGCTTCTTGGAAGAGAACTACGCGCTACTGCGCAAGATCGAGCACCGGCTGCAAATCATGTTCGACTTGCAAACACACACGTTGCCCGAGGACGAGGACCAACAGCAAAAGCTGGCGGTGCGGATGGGCTTCCGGGAAGTCGGATCGTTTCGCGAGTCGCTCGCGCAAAAGACGGCTGAGAACCGCAAAATCCTCAATCACCTATTGCACGACGCCTTCGGGGATGAAGGAGAAATTGAGCCGGAAGTCGACCTTGTCCTCGACCCCAACCCTTCGCCGGAGGCGATCACCGAGATTCTCGGCAAGTACCGCTTCGCCGATATCGAAGCGGCGTATCGCCATTGGATGGCCCTCAGCGCAGAGTGGGTGCGGTTTATCTCTACACGCCCAGCACGCCAACTGCAC
>CALBTA010000274.1 GCA_937967755.1 uncultured Planctomycetaceae bacterium
GATTAGCACCGAGCCGCTACTACATGATGATGTGCTGTACTTCGTCGGCGGCTACTGGCCGGTCAATGGCGTCTACGTTCACGCGGTCGATGCGAAGTCGGGCAAAGAAATCTGGGTCAGCAGCGATAGCGAGTTCCGCCCCAACCGCGGCATGCATTTGGCCGATGGCAAACTGCAGATCCACGGAGACAACAGCCGTGCTTACCTCAACGCCCAAACGGGCGAAGTCTTGCGGGAGAAGCCGGAGAAACCCGCGCTGGCAGAACGGCCGGAACTATCCGGTCTGAAGGGCAGCCTCGCTTCCTGGTCACAAACGGATGACTTCCTCGTCGCGGGAACGCCAGAGGGGGTTTTCGGTTTTTTGCGCAATACCAAAAGCGAACCTCGCGACATTGCCGCGGCTGCGAAAACACCGGCTTCTGCCGATGCAAACACCGACCAGATGGTTGACGCCCTGTTGGAGAAATCGAAGGTTACCGGCGGCTATGCGTTGCTAGTTGGCTTGGGTGACGCCGCGTTGGTGCAAACGCTGCTGGAAAAATCCGATTTGCACGTCGTTGTATTCGCACCAGATGACAAGGCCGCCTCAGAAGTGCGACGATCGCTCGATTCCCGCGGATTGTTCGCCGGTCATCGCCTGGCTGTTGTATCAGCTGAGGCCGAATTGCCGCCGTACTTCGCTAGTCTGATCATTGCCGATAGGAACGAAGCTGTGACCGAAACCGTACATCGTTCACTGCGTCCCTACACAGGCGTCATCGCAACGAACATCGATGGCGAGATGAAACTCAGCCGTGCTGATGGCCCGCCCGCAGGGGCGGCCGACTGGACGCACGAGTTTCGCGATGCGGCGAATACACTCGCCTCGCCCGACAAGTTGGTGAAAGCCCCCTTGGGCACGCTTTGGTATGGGGGCGAGGCAGCGGATGCTCGCTTCTACTTTGACGGGAATGTAGATCATCAGTCCGGACACGGTTTAAATCCGCAGCCCGTTCCGGCCCAAGTGATCGACGGGCGGATGATCCTCCAAGGCCCTGGGTTGCTGGCTGCGATCGATATTTACACCGGCCGTATTCTGTGGGAATCGGAGTTGCCGAAGATGTACACCTTTGGCGGCGGAGGGGGCGGTCTCGGCATTCACTCGAAGAAGCACACTCGTCCCTGGGAGTACGAACCGGCGATGGAGTTTGAAGTGACGCCGACGGAGCGCTGTCGCGCATCCGGATTCAATTGCGTGTCGCAGTCGGACGGAATCTACGTTGCGGCGGCAAAGCAACTGCTTCGATTCAATCCCGACAACGGCAAGTTGATCTCAAAATGGACTGTCCCCATCGAAGGCGATCTCCGCTGGGGCAATGTGCGCGTTATTGATGACACGCTCATCGCCACCCTTTTCCGCCCTGAAGATATCGCTGACGCCCAGGCTGGCTACGACGGCAACGGCGGAGACTGGGCGGGCGACCGCATGCCAATGTCGTATTTGATCGCCATCGACCGACAGTCGGGCAAGCTGCTCTGGCAACGTAAAGCGAACTGGGGGTTCCTCAACCGCAGCGGTATCTGCGCCGGCGGGGGGAAGGTCTTTTGCGTCGATTTGATCACCGAAAAAATCCACAACAAGTTCGCCGAAGCTGGCCGCAAGTTTCCTGCGGTTCCGCCGACGCTTTATGCACTCGACCTAAAGACTGGGAAGGAGGCTTGGCAATTTCCGCTCGACGTTTACGTGCAGAACATCGCTTATTCCGAAGCTAAGGACTTGCTACTGGCCCCTTGCCGCAACCTGAAGGAATGGCAGAAGGACAAGTGGGTTGATCTTTCGATCGACATCCGCCGGGGCAAGCGCAACAAAAATGCCGCCGGCAAGTGGCGGGCCATCCAAGGCAAAGACGGAAAGGTCATCTGGGAAGGGGCTGAGGCCGCCTACCATTCGCCGCACATTGTGCTGGGCGAGTTGATCATCGACCGCTATGGCTACAGTTACGACCTCAACACCGGCGAGCGACATCTGCGAACGCTCGATACAGGCGAACAGGCAGAGTGGAATTTCAAAAAAGGGGGCTGCAATCACCTGATCGCGTGCGAGCACCTGGTGACCTGGCGGTGCGCCTATTACGACCTTCAGCAACATGAAAGCGTTCGGTTGACCGGTATGGACGCAGGTTGTTCGCCCACGCTCATTCCTGCCGGCGGTGTGTTGAACATTCCCAATTTCGGCACGCACCATAAGCGGAACCGCATGACCGCGATCGCGCTGGTGCACGTGAAGCCCGAAACGCGAATCTCGAAAACCGAAACGAATACGAAGTGATAATGACCGACAGTCAAAACGATCGGCTTGACGGGTGTGCTTGGAGCATTGGTATTTCACCATGCGAATTGGTTTCGCATTTCGGATTTCGCATTTCGTGCTTAGGCCTTGTTTTCGCTCTCGCCTTGCCGCTTTTGTCCCGCGCTGACCAAGGCACCGACTTTTTTGAAAAGAAAATTCGGCCTGTGCTGGTTTCGAAGTGCTACTCTTGCCATTCGGCGGACGCGGCGAAGAAGCGCAGCCTCAAGGGCGAATTGCAACTCGACACGCGGGCAGGAATCCGTGCTGGCGGCGAAAACGGGCCAGCCGTCGTACCGGGGAACGTGGGCGAAAGCTTG
>CALBTA010000275.1 GCA_937967755.1 uncultured Planctomycetaceae bacterium
GGCGTTGTCGTAAGGGTGGATGAGAACGCCGCCGGTTTCCGCGGCGACGCGATCGGCGGCCGCTTCGCGGGCGGCCTGCGTCGGCTCGCACTCGTAGATCGATGCTCCGTAATCTTCAACGGCGTTTCGCTTCACGGCAGGGGCATTACTCGGCATGACAATATGCGCCGCTGCGCCGCAAAGCTTTGCCGCCAAGGCCAATGCTTGGGCGTGGTTGCCGCTGGAATGCGTGACAACGAGCGGCTGTCCCCCTTCGCCCGACAGCTTCGCAACGGCGTTGTACGCCCCGCGAAATTTGAACGCGCCGACTTTTTGAAACTGTTCGCACTTGAAAAACAAACGCCGCCCGGCCATCGCATCGAGCGCCCCGCATGTCATCACGGGCGTGCGCCGCGCGACGGGCGCGATACGCGCCGCCGCCGCGCGAAAATCGTCAATCGTTGCCGCGTAGGTACTCATCACTGCATCGTATCGAGCGGGAACCGGTTTGTCGCCCGGCGTAGCGAATACGGCTTTCCAATCCGTCAGCGGTGGATTAGTCTTTCAGAGGCGCGAACCATCGGGCACGGCTGGGGTCTGATTGTGCGTCGTTGCGGCTGTTCTTTCCTTAGGCAACTTGTGCGACCAATCCAACCATGCCAACGCCCATCACCATCATCGACTATCAAATGGGCAACCTTCGCAGCGTGCAGAAGGGGTTTGAGAAAGTCGGCCATCAGGCGGAAATCAGCAGCGATCCTGGCGAGATTGCCGCGGCGGAAAAACTTGTGCTGCCCGGGGGGGGGGCTTTCGCTGATGCAATTGGCTAACTGCGACGGCGCGATCTGGTCGAAGCGATCCAAGCCGACTTCGCCGCCGACCGGCCGCTGCTGGGTATCTGCTTGGGTTTGCAGTTGCTATTCGAAGTCAGCTACGAAGACGGAGAACACCAGGGGCTGGGTGTAATCGCGGGTGAGGTCGTCCGCTTTCAGGTCCCGCCGCCCAACAAAGTGCCGCACATGGGTTGGAACCAGATCATCATCCGGCAGCCATCGCCGCTGCTCGATGGAATCGAAGCCGGCACGCACTTCTATTTCGTGCATTCTTACCACGTGGTTCCGAAGGACAATTCGGTCGTCGCCTTGGAAGCTGAGTACGACCAGCCGTTCTGCGCTGCCGTGGCTCGCGGCAATCTGTTCGCAACGCAATTTCATCCCGAAAAGAGCCAGAGCGAAGGATTGAAGCTGCTGAAGAATTTCGCGTCGTTGTAACTGCCGCAGAGCCGCGCTGGATTTTGCTGAATCTGCGCGTTGTGTGAGCTATGATTGACTGTTCACACGTTGTCAAGCATTACAAATAACACGCGAAATCGCTCCGATGCCCAATCGACTGCAAGGCCTGTTCGTTCCGAATATCGTTCCGCTGGATGCCGCCGGCGAGATCAACGAAGGCGAGCTTCGCCGGTATTGCGATTGGCTGATCGACCGCGGCGTGCATGGTCTTTATCCCAACGGTTCGACGGGAGAGTTCACGCGATTCACCGCTGAAGAGCGCGTTCGCATTATCGAGATCATCGCCGATCAGGTCGCTGGCCGCGTGCCGATTCTGGCCGGGGCCGCCGAAGCGAATGTTCGCGAGACGATTCGGGCTTGCGAACGTTACCACGATCTGGGCGTGCGGGCGGTGGCGATCGTGTCGCCGTTTTACTACAAGCTGACGCCGGCGGGCGTCTATGCGTACTTCAAGGAAATCGCCGACCACTCGCCCGTCGATGTTACTCTGTACAACATTCCGATGTTCGCATCGCCCATCGACGTGCCGACGGTCGAGCGCCTGGCGGGCGAGTGCGAGCGCGTCGTGGCGATCAAAGACAGCAGTGGCGATCTGCCGCACATGATGCGGATGATCAATGCCGTGCGGCCGATCCGACCTGAGTTCAGCTTTCTCACCGGGTGGGACGCGGCGCTGATGCCGATGCTGCTGGTCGGATGCGACGGCGGAACGAACGCCACCAGCGGCGTCGTGCCAGAGATCATGCGAAAGCTGTACGACCTGACGCTGGCGGGCCAGATGGACGACGCCCGCGATTTGCAGTACCGCGTTTTGAAACTGTTCGACGCGATGATCCTTTCGGCCGAATTCCCCGAGGGTTTCCGCGCGGCGCTGCGGCTGCGCGGGATTGATACCGGCGTCGGCCGACAGCCGCAATCGGCCGGGCAGCAGCTTGAACTTTCGCAACTGAGCGACCAACTACAATGCCTGCTGGCCGCCGAAAACTTCACCGACGAGCCCATCGCCGGCTGCCCTGCCAACCAACCCGTCGACCAGGATCAAGTCGCCCGCATCGCGGCGAACGTCGTCGCGGAACTACGTAAGCGCGGCATGGCGTAACGCTCTATCTCAATCCGAATCGGGACGATCAGGCGGAGCGCGATCGACGCGCGGTCTTGGCCGAGCACCTGATCGATCGCCTTGGCGGTCACCGAAACCCCGATCTCCGGTACCCCGATCTCCGGGACTTCGATCACTGGGCCCCCAATCTCTGGGACCGTTCTCGCCGCCCCGTTCATGGTGCGGCCCGGGGCGGTGGTGATCGTCGCGACGGTGATCTCCATCGCGTCGACCTTGCCAATGCCCGCGGCTGCGAAGGTACATCCGTTTCACTTCGGCGTAAAACTCATCCGGGGGAAGGCTATCCATCTTTTCCACACGCACCTTGTCGTTAGTCTTCTCGCGGTAGTCACGGTAAAAGGCGAGCAACCGTTCCTGGCTAACCTGCGGCATCATCCGGCTGGCGACTGCCGCCTTAAGCCATTCGCGCACCAGCGTCAGCTTCTGTTCGCGAGTCGGGACTTCGGCCAGCACGTCCCGCGCTTCCTGCGACAGGCTTTCATCCAATTTTTGTAATTCCTCATCGGTGGGCGCAGGCCATTGCAAGTTGGAACCGCGCATGCCTAGGCCCATCAGCAACATCTTTCGCCGCGTTAGGGCGTTGGCGTGCGGCTGGGAAATCCGCTGCCGCATCTGCTCCGGCAGCAGGTCCATCAATTCTTCTTCGTGCGCCGTCGCGTAGTAGTCGAGCCACTCGAAAATCGCCTTCACGTCTTGCGGGTCGGGCGGTTTGTTCACCAATTCGCGAAATCGTTGCTGGCGTTGTTGTTCCATCAGGCGTCGAA
>CALBTA010000276.1 GCA_937967755.1 uncultured Planctomycetaceae bacterium
GAAGCCTTTTTCGATACCGCCATGCATATCCCAACCGCCGTAGCTGACCGTGACGAAGCCGCAACCAGTTTCGCAAAGCCGTCGAGCTTTCAGCAACGTTTCACCCAAGCCTTTTCCGTAGCGGCGGCGGATCTTCTCGTCTTCCTTGTTGATGTCGAACGCATCCTGCGAACTGCCAAGCACCAAGTCGAAAGCCTGCTGTTCAAACCCATCGAGGCCATCCATCTTGCCGGAAGAGTCGACATCCCGGCGAATCTTGTCCATGGTGTTGAGCAAGCCGCGCCGGTTTTCGAGTCGGTCTGACGGCACGGAGATGGTCATGTTCTTGCGTGCCTGCCCACCGGAATCGAAGGGACTGTAACGCGGTCCTAACCACCCGGCGCCCTCACTGCGGATGCCTCCCAATTTGATGTACGTCGGCATACCGGTGTTCGGATTCGTCGTGCCCAGCGCCTTGGCGACGATGGAGCCGAGCGAGGGCTTCGTGTCGTCCCGGTCGTTGTAGCCGGTCATCACCCAGGTCGTCGCGTTGCCGTGACTGCTGTTGCCGTGGGCGAAGGAACGAACGAATGTGAATTTGTCACCCTGCGCCGCGATTTGAGGAAATGGACCGCCAATGGTGACACCGGGCATGGGCGTTTTGACCTCACCCAGGATGCTGCGGTATTCCGCCGGGGCGGTCATCTTGGGATCGAATGTTTCGACATGCGTCGGCCCGCCTGCCAGCCACAACCAGATGACGGACTTGTTGCGAACAATTCCCCCGGTGGAGGCCGCTTGTGCCCTGGCTCGAAGCAAATTCGGCAACGTCAGCCCCGCCATGCCTAGCGAGCCAATGCGAAGGAAATCACGGCGCGTGGCACCGTCACAACTGCGACTGCGAAGACTGTTTTTCAGGGTCAACATGCTTCACTCCTTCGATTGAACAGGCCTGTCGTGCCGGGGACAAATAAGCATCTGCCGATGGATTCTAGAGGTCTGACCGGAAACCTGCAAGCAAATTTCGAGGATTTCTTGGCAGCTCAAAGGCGAACTATCAGCCGCTCAAAAAAACGCGGAAATGTGAGTCGCCTCAGATCTCAGGAAGCGGCTATTCACAAGCCGCATTTGCGATAAATGGCCTAGAATCATTGCGGGTAAGAACCAACAATGACAATAGAGATCGGATTGGAATCGTTTTTCTCACCCCAATTGCTACATGTTCGCAAGTTTTGAAATGCTGAGTTCGCTTCTGGCTCTTACCCTGTTCGTTTCGGCGTTCATGGCGGACCTGTCTCCGGCTGACGCGCAGGAACCAGCGGCAAGTTCGGAAGATGTTGCTGCCTGGATTGAACAGCTCTCGGCGAATCGCTTTGCCGAGCGGGAACTGGCGATGCAGAACCTGATTGATGCCGGCCAGACGGCCATCGATCCCGTGGTGCGGGCGATCCAGTCTGGCCAGCCGGAAACGATGGACCGGGGACTGAATGTGTTGCGGCAATTGGGACTTTCGGATGACGAAGAAGTCGAAGACGCCGCGCGGGCCGCGCTGAATGATCTATCGGCCGGTGACGAGCGGCGGATTGCTTCGCGGGCGAAGAACACGCTGAAGTATCTCAACGAGTTGCGGCAGGATCGCGCGATCGCGAAGATCCGTGAGTTCGGCGGAACCGTCGACGAGGCGACCATCAACCGTTTCATCGGCGTGTTGGAAGTGACAACGACTTACGACGTCACGCTGGATGAGGGCTGGAAAGGCGGCGTGAAGGGTCTGAAGTACATTCGTTGGCTGCCCGATTTGCGGATGGTCACCTTCCGTGGCAAACAGGTGAACAACGAATGGGTGAAGCAACTTTCGGGGCTTGATAGCCTGAGCATCGTGGAACTGAATCGCACGAGCGTGGACGATGCGGCGATGGCCGAGATGAAAACGCTGCCGTCGCTGAGTCAGTTGAGTATCAAGTACACTCCGCTGACCGATGCGGCCGTTGATGATTTGAAGGAAGTCAAGACCGCCAGCATCATGATGCTCTACGGCACGAAGATGACGCCGGCGGGGGCAGAGCGATTGACCGAAGCGACAGAAGATTTGGGCGTGCGGATCGACTTTCGCCGGGGGGCGTTTTTAGGCGTTGGCTGCACGCAAACCGAACTCGGCTGCACCATTTCACAAATTCACCCCGACAGCGCCGCCCAGAAAGAGGACATTCGCGTCGGTGATGTCATCACGGAATACGGCGGCAAGGAAGTCCCCGATTTCCAAACACTGACCTCGCTCATCGGCGAGAACGTCGCCGGGGACAAAGTCGCCCTCACGCTGCAGCGCGGCGGAGAATCGCTGAAGAAAGAGTTGACCCTCGGCGAGTGGGATTAGCTAGTTGCTCTCCCCCTTACCAAGGGGGGGTGGAGGGGGTTGCGCCGGGGCAATGATCTACCCCACCTAACCTTCCCTTGGTAAGGGGAGGAACTGAGCCTTCTACCCTTCACTCTTGACCACGCGCTCATCCACAATCGCGCATCCAATGGCGTCGCCGCAGACGTTCACGGTAGTTCGCATCCGGTCAAGAAACCAGTCGATCGCCAGAATCGTCCCGATGCCGGAGATCGGCACGCCGGCAGCTTGCAGAACGATGACCATGGTCACCAAGCCCGCTTCAGGAATGCCCGCGGCACCAACGGCAGCGAGCGTCGCGGTGAAGAAGATCACAACCAGTTTCGCCAGCGGCAACTGCATGCCGATCGACTGCGCGATGAAGATGACGGCCACTGCTTCATAGAGCGCCGTACCATCCATGTTGACGGTCGCGCCCAGCGGCGCGACGAAGCTGGCGCTGCGGTTGGAAACACCGTTGTTGTCTTCCACGCACTCCATGGTCACCGGCAACGTGGCGGAACTGCTGGCGGTGGTCATGGCGGTTAAGAGCGCTCGCAAAATTCCCAACAGGTATGCCAGTGGATTGCGACGCCCCAGCACGGTCAGCAGGAAACAGAGAAACACCACGTGCAGCGACAAGCCGATCAGCACGGTGGCGACATACCA
>CALBTA010000277.1 GCA_937967755.1 uncultured Planctomycetaceae bacterium
CCGGCTTTTTCAGCTTGTTTTCCAGGATGTAACCGGCCATCAGGCCGCGGGCCTTCTTGCCGAAGAAGCTGAGGAACTTGTACTTGCCGTCGCGGTATTCCTTGAACGCCGGCGTGATGACGCGGGCGTCGATCTCTTGGAATGCGACGGCCGACGTGTATTCCTTCGACGCCAGGTTGATCAGCGTGGAACTCTTCGCCTCCTCAAGCGCTTCGGCGATGGCGGTTGCAATCGTCTCTTGCCAGAACGCGTACAGATCTTTCTTGCGCCCGATGGGCAGCGCCGTGCCCATCTCCAGGCGGTACGGTTGAATCAGATCCAATGGGCGCAAGGCTCCGTACAATCCGGAAAGAATTCGCAGATGTCGCTGCGCGAACTTGAACTGCGCCGCCTTCCAATCCCCGGCCGCCAACCAGTCGTAAACATCGCCGCGATAGGCCAGGATGCAGGGCTTGGAATTGTCCGCCGTGTGCTCGGTTGACCAATCTTGGTTGCGCTGAAAATTCTCGGCCGCCAGTTTTTCACTGACGTTCATCAACGCGGCAAGTTTCTTCCTCGACAGCTTCCGCAACCGCTTCATCACTTCCGACGCCTCTTCAAGAAACATCGGCGCGGTCGGTTGCTTAACCGCCGTTTGCGGGGCAAAGTCAAGCGTCTTCGAAGGCGAAAGCAAAGTCAGCACCGCGGGTTCCTCAACAAAGATTCGGTCGGACCTCGGATATACTAGGAAATTATCGGCCCTTCCTACAGCCATGGCCGTCACACAAAACGATTTCGAAGCGGGAAGGACGCGTCCGGCGAGCGAATTCAAGACTGAAGTTCGGGAGAAGCTTTGCACGACTTCGGGGTGAAACGCGGTCTATTTTGCAGATTGTAAAAAGCTGCGATTGAAAAGCGTGACCTTCCGCAGACCGGCGGAAACTCAAGTATCAACGCGGATAGATCGTCCTAAAGAGCTGCCAAAAGTCTCGCGCGTTTTCTTCGGGGGAGCAATCGCATGGAAAACGAAATCAAAGACGTCCCGCAATTCAACAGCGATGCGGTCGATGCGAAGCGCCGTTCCTCCGCGGTGTTGGGCTTCGGCGCATTGATCGCCGGTGTCGTCGCGCTGGGGTTAACGATCCTGCCGGGCTTCGTGCTGGACCAATCGCCGCCTCCGTTGCCCGATCCCCCTCGGCGTATCGCGGAAGCCGAATTCGATCCTCAGATGGAAGTCGCGGCCGAGGAAGACGAAGGGCTTCTCGTCAAGTTCAAGAACTTTACGATTTCCTTGCGCAAAGGTGACGAAAAGCAGCCCGAAGATGAAGTCGAAGCTGATGGCGAAGACCAGGCAGAAAACGAAGTTCAGGATGCCGAACCGGCCATCGCCCCGCCAGTAGCGAAGCCGGCGAACGAAGTTGCCGATCCGTGGCCGCAGCGGTTTGCAATTGCATCGGCCAGTTTCGCGCTGTTGGGGTTGTTGCTCGGTCCGATTGCTTGGGCCCGCGAACGGCATCCCGCATTGGCGGGTTGGGCGATGGCGATCTGCTGCGTGGCGCTCGTTTGGCACTATATCGTCGCGGGCATCGTCGTGGGCGTTATCATCGTCGTTGTGCTGATGATGTTGGCGTCGCTGGGTTCATAGCGAAAAATCGCCGTGCGGCCACGCGCCGACTCCGAATCTTGCGATTCGCGCCGGGGCGATTTACACTAATCTCCTACCCACCGCGGTTCGCTCACCCCCTTCACTCCACCCGGTGAAGCCTGCTATCGGAGGCTCACGTGCTTCGCTTAACCACTCAGGGCACTGCCCATACGTGTGACGGCATTTTG
This sequence comes from uncultured Planctomycetaceae bacterium, assembly GCA_937967755.1. Classification (GTDB taxonomy): domain Bacteria; phylum Planctomycetota; class Planctomycetia; order Pirellulales; family Pirellulaceae; genus CALBTA01. The sequence goes on from CALBTA010000277.1 coordinate 1,813, forward strand.
CGCCGCGATTTCTTGCAGGCTGGTGCGCTGGGGGCGATTGGGTTGTCGCTGCCGCAGTACCTGGCGGCCAAGGAACAGGGGGCGATCAATCCGGAGGTTGACAAGAAGTCGTGCATCATGATTTTCAATCTCGGTGCGCCCAGCCAGCTTGATACCTTCGATATGAAGCCCGACGCCCCAGCCGAAGTGCGTGGGCCGTTCAAGCCAATCAAGACGAAATCGCCCGAGATCGAAATTTCCGAAATTCTGCCCGGCCACGCGCGGGTGGCTGACAAATTCTCGCTGGTGCGAAGCTGTTACCATACCGCGGCCGCTGTTCACGATGCCGGTTGGCAAATGATGCAGACCGGCCGGCAGTTCACCGGCGGCATCAATTACCCGCACGCCGGCGCGGTGATGAGTTTCCTGCGCGGGCGAAAGACCGACCTGCCGCCATTTGTCGTGCTACCGGAAATCATGGGCCGGGGCGGTGGGAATCTGCCCAACGGGCAAGCGGGTGGATTTTTAGGCAACGCCCACGACCCGTTCGCGCTGGGGGCCGATCCATCGAAGCCGAATTTCAAGGTGCCCAACTTGCTTCCGCCGGATAACATCGGCGACGCGCGGCTCGCCCGGCGGCGGAAGATGCGCGAGATCGTCGACAGCACCGTGAAGAACTTTGAAGCCAGCGACGACGCCCGGCTGCTCAACGACAATTTCCATTCCGCCTTTCGCCTGATGACCAGCGAGCAGGCCCGCGACGCCTTCGATCTTTCTAAGGAACCGAAGCACGTTCGCGAGCGTTACGGCATGACCCGATTCGGGCAAAGCTGTTTACTGGCGCGAAGGCTGATCGAAGCGGGCGTGCGGTTCGTCACGATCAACACCTTCCTGACCGTGTTCAACGAACTGACTTGGGATATCCACGGCAGCAAGCCGTTCACGTCGATTGAAGGGATGAAGAACATCGTTGCCCCGCTGTACGACAAAGGGTACTCGGCGTTGATTGGCGATTTGCAAGAGCGTGGCATGCTGGACGACACACTGGTTTGCAATTTGGCCGAGTTTGGCCGCACGCCGAAAGTGAATCCCGCCGGCGGGCGCGACCATTGGCCGCAATGTTTCACCACGTATTTCGCCGGCGGCGGAGTGCAAGGCGGCCGCGTGGTCGGGGCGAGCGATCCGATGGGTGGCGTGCCGGCTGACCGCCCGACCAAGCCGAGCGAAGTTGCCGCCACGATTTTCCACGCCCTTGGCTTCGATCTGGAAATCGAGCTGCCCGGCCCCGGCAGCCGGCCGTTCCCGATTGTTGACTTTGGTACACGCGAGATTGAGGAGTTGTTTTAAGTACTTAGCTGCGGAGCAGCGGCATCGATTAGCCTGGGGCGTAAGCCCCAGGCTTGAGTCCCACACGAACCGAAAAAGCCCCAGCGGGGGCGACATCGATGTTGGGCCGCAGTCGGATGTCGCCCCTACCGGGGCTTATTTACATTTTCACCCGAGTTCCTGGGGCTAACGCCCCAGGCTAATTGATGCCGTCCCTCCGGGACTGACGACTTCACCCACTAGGAGCTTCAAGATGAAACTGCGACCACGCTTGTCCGTTCTCTCTCTGGCCGTGGCCTTCTCGGTGATGGCCGCGATGGCTCATGCCGAAGTCACGTTGCCCAACGTCATTGGCGAGTCG
>CALBTA010000278.1 GCA_937967755.1 uncultured Planctomycetaceae bacterium
TGCGTTGTCCACAGTATCGCTTCCGCCGTTCGCGAGAAACTGGATGTGATGCACCTCCAAGTAATGTTGTCCTTTCGAATTCTTGAATGGCGCTGGCTTGCGACATAGCTCGCATATGCCATTCGAGATTCGGAGGACGTGAGCGGCGACGCCAGGATCACGTTGGAACGCTTGGACTGCGTTCATTTCCATGCGTTTCGGATTTCGATTCCCCTTTGGCTCCTTTGGAACTCGTTTTGTCGCGTCTTGCAGTAGTGCGCTGACGCAACACTGGAATTCGATCGGGTCGGCAGTAGGCGCAATTAAACGCCGCCGCACCATACACTTCGTGCATCCAAAGGTAGGTCTTCGCATCCCCAATTGGTCGAGAGTGTCAAGAGCTTCAACGAGCGAGTCAAAGCAGTGTTTCGAGTACTTCGTTTTCGCCCCTTGTTCGAACGATGGGCAATTCGGCAAATGCGCTTTGACATAAGTTTCTCTGAGGCGACCGGGAGTAGAGTTAATGACGATTCCATCAGGATGATTGTCCACCCACTTTTCGAAATCGGGCTGGGACTTTTGCTCTACAAATTGCACGTGGGTCATTGGCTCAACTCCGAGGAACAGACACATCCCTGGTCTCAAAGGGCCACGAATTCTCGCCGATTGTTCTTAGAACACGCACTTCACAACCAAATCGTCACACGGACTACATTGACCGCCTCGATTGTTCACCCCTCTATACGCGAAATACACCCTACAACTCCTTCATCGCCGCAATAATATCCAGCACGGCTTGTTGGCCGTCGCCGAATAGCATGAAGGTGTTGTCGGCGGCTAGCAGCGGGTTGGGGATGCCGGCGAAGCCGGGGCTGAGGCTGCGTTTGATCACGATGACCGTACGGGCACGCTCGACCTCGATGATCGGCATGCCGCCGATGGCGCAGTTGGGGTCGGTCTGGGCCATCGGGTTGACGGTGTCGTTCGCGCCGATGACGATTGCCACGTCGACCTGATCCATCGTGGCGTTGGCGTCGTCCATTTCTTTTAGTTGTTCATACGGCACGTCGGCTTCGGCCAGCAGCACATTCATATGCCCTGGCATCCGCCCGGCGACAGGGTGAATCGCGTACTCCACTTCGGTCTCTTGCTTCTCCAGCAGCTTCGCCAAATCACGCACGGCGTGCTGGGCTTGGGCAACGGCCATGCCGTAACCCGGCACGAAGACGACGCGCTGCACGCCGTCGAGCATCATGGCCACATCGTCCGCCGATGTGCTGCGGACCGACGCGTAGACCTCATCGGCATCGGGGCCATCGTCGCCCGGGCCGAGAACGCCGAACAGCACGTTGGGCAGCGAACGGTTCATCGCCTTGCACATGAGCTGCGTGAGGATAATCCCCGACGCACCGACCAGCGAACCGGCGATGATCAGCACGTTGTTCTCGATCACAAAACCGGTCGCCGCCGCCGCCAGCCCGCTGTACGAATTGAGCAGGGCGATCACCACCGGCATATCGGCCCCGCCGATCGGGCTGACCACCAACACGCCCAACGCTGATGCAAACAGGCAGAGGAACACGAACAACGCAAGGTTCACCCCGTAGCCCGCGTTCCAAAACGCCATCATCCCGCTGATCAGCAGGGTCAGCAGCAGCAGCGCCAGGTTGATGAACTTTTGCCCATCAAAGCTGAACGGCTTTTTGAAGGCTTTCAGCTCTTGCAACTTCGCGAACGCGATCAGGCTGCCGAAGAACGTGACCGACCCGATTAACCCGGAGATGGCCGTGGCCAGCAGGGCGTCGCTCGCGCCGGTTGCGGACATGCCACCATCTTTCTTACAAAGCTCTGCCCCGGCGACGAAAATCGACGCGGCTCCGCCGAAGCCGTTGAACAGGGCGACCATCTGCGGCATGTCGGTCATCGGCACGCGCAGCGCGAACAGCGCCCCGATCACCGCGCCGATTAGCGCCCCAACGCTCAACAGCGTGATGACCAGCGGGCTGCTCCACCCCATCTCCCCATCAAGCAGCGTCACGCCGATCGCCAACAACATTCCGCCAGCGCCCAGCAGGTTGCCGCGCACCGCCGTCCGCGGATGGCCCATGAACTTCAGGCCAAAAATAAACAACGCCGCGGCGGCGATGTAGGCGATCTTGATGACAGGATCAGGAAGCACGGGGGTTGGTTTTCAGTGTTCGGTTTTCAGTGTTCGGAATCAACCCGTTCCCACGCTCTGCGTGGGAACAAGTTGTGGTTATTTCTTCTTCTTGAACATCTCCAACATCCGGTGCGTTACCAGGAAGCCGCCGACGACGTTGATGGTGGCGAGCGCCAAGGCGATCATGCCGATGACTGCGACGAACCCGTTGGCGGCGTAGCCGGTCGCCAGCAGCGCGCCGACGATGGTGATGCCGCTGATCGCGTTGGAGCCTGACATCAGCGGGGTGTGCAGCGTCGGCGGCACTTTGGTGATCACCTCGAACCCAACGAACACCGCCAACACGAAAATCGTCAGGCTGGCCAACAACGCGTCGTACTTTGTGAAGCCACTGCCGCTGGCGGCTTCGCCCTCTTCGCTTTCGCTCTCGTCGATTTCCAGCGGCGGCGGATCGGTATCGATCACAGTTGGCGCTTCGGCATCCGCGGCGGCGCTGTCATCGTCCTGCGCATTGCCCACAACGGCGCACAGTGTGGCCGCGGTCCACGCGAGCAACACCGCGATGATTCGATAGTTTTTTGTTCTCATTGGAATCATCTCATAAATCGAAAAGCACCACGGGTTGGCAACCCGTGCTACTTTTCGCCTTGGTCTGCTTTCCCTTCGTCGTCGGCACCTACGCTTTCAAAACTTCCTTTCCGCTCGAGCGGTTTCATGTCCAGCATGGTGCGGATTCGATCATGCACGATCTCTCCGCCGATGGTCACCAGCGTGCCGGAGGTGATCTCGTCGGTTTGGTCGATGTTCAGCTTGCCATCCTTCGTCATGTTCAGGATCAGCTTGACGATGTTGTTGGCATACATTTCGCTGGCGTGCGCGGGAACTTCGCTCGGCAAATTCGTGGGGCCGAGGATCGTGACCCCGTTCTCAACCACCCGCTCGTCGGCTTTGGTCAGCGCACAGTTACCGCCGCGCTCGGCCGCCAGGTCAACAACCACACTGCCGGGCGACATCCGCCTCACGGCATCCGCGGTGATCAACAGCGGTGACTGCCGGCCCGGGATCGCGGCGGTTGAAATCACCAGGTCGCTTTCCTCGCAAACGTCGGCGATGATCTGCCGCTGGCGGTCGTAATCGGCGTCGGTCAGTTTCTTCGCGTAGCCCCCTTCGTCCTGCGTGTCGCCTTCCAGCGGAAGCTCGACAAATTTCGCCCCGACGCTCTGCACTTCCTCGCGGCTGGTGGGGCGGATGTCGTGGCCGCTGACCGCCGCGCCCAACTGTTTGGCCGTGGCGATAGCTCGCAAGCCCGCGACCCCCGCGCCGATGACGAACACCCGAGCGGGCCGCAACATACCGGCGGCGTAGGTGATCATCGGCAGCATCTTCGGCATTTCCATCGCCCCGGTCAGTACCGCCCGATAGCCGGCGATGGTCGCCATCGAACTCAGCACGTCCATTGCCTGCGCCCGCGTGATGCGGGGAATCAATTCTAAGGCGAACAGCGCAATGTTCTTTTCCGCCACCGGGCGAAACGCTTCCGGCGAGCCGAGCGGGTCACACATCGCCATCACGACTTGCCCGCTGCGCACTCCGTTTAGTTCGTAGTTTTGATCGTTTGCGTCGCTGTTTCCGTTTGCTCCCAACAGCCGCACGCGTGCGATCACGTCGGCCATGGCGAACGCTTCGGTGGCAGACGGAACGATGGCCGCGCCTTTTTCGGTGTACTGCTCGTCAGGAAACCCGGCGGCCGCCCCGGCGCCCGCTTCGACCAGTACGTCGATCCCCTTTTTCTTCAACCCAGCCACAACCGACGGAACGAGCGCCACGCGCCGTTCGCCAGGGTAGGTCTCTTTCAGGGCTGCGATGATCATTGGCAGTTAAACCGTAGCGGGACTCGCGAGAGTTCCAGCCGCCAGAAGTCTCACGACTTCTGCTACATGGTCGAAGCGATGGCGAGATTGTGGCATATCACCGCCCGATGTGGTAGATGCGGTAATAGGGGAGTAGAACGAAATTCCATCCCGTTCAGAACGCAGTGGAACTGCGTCCTACGAGAACGAATGGCTAATTGAACCGCATCGGCAAAAGCTCTGCCAGCGAGGTCTCAACCCGTTGCGACGGGTCGTCCGCGGCGACCAGGTAGACCGTCAGGTCCTCGCAGAATTCCGCCAACACCTGTCGGCATGCCCCGCAGGGCGAACCGCCGTCAGCCGTGGCGATGGCAATCGCCGCGAAGTCGCGCCGGCCTTGAGAAACCGCGCTGAACACGGTCGCGCGCTCGGCGCAGATCGTCAGCCCGTAGGAAGCGTTTTCCACATTGCAGCCCGTGACGATCTGACCACCATCACACAACAACGCCGCCCCAACCTGATAGCCCGAGTACTTCGCATAGGCCGACTGCCGAACATCCATCGCCGCTTGAATCAGGGCATCGCGTTGGTCGTTGGTGATCATCTCTAATCTCCCTCTCCCGCTGGGAGAGGGCTGGGGTGAGGGCAGTCGGAATGTTCAACGTCGATCGAAGAGTACCGATTCAACCCTTCGTAATTCGCAATTCCTTGTTCGACAATCGTCATTCAATTCCACAGCCAACTACACAGCCCTCATCCGGCCTTCGGCCACCTTCTCCCACGGGGAGAAGGCCCGCTGCCATGCCGTATCTACACCCCTACCGGTTCAATCCCAAAATCACGAACGGTCAGCAGCGTGGTCAGTTCATACCCGGCGTCGGCGAAGGCTTCGCGGCCTCCTTCCAGGCGGTCGATGATGGCGATCACGCCGCGGACTTGCATGCCGAACTGTTCGACATGCTGGATCGCTTTCAGCGAGCTGCCGCCGGTGGTGACGACGTCCTCGACAATCACGCAACTTTGCCCCGCTGCGACCGGCCCTTCCACCGCCCGGCCTTTGCCATGTTCTTTGGCTTCCTTGCGAACGATGAAGCCGCGGAGGTGATGCCCGCGCTGGTGGGCCAGCGTGATCACCGCGGCGGTAATCGGGTCGGCCCCAATCGCCATCCCGCCGACCGCATCGGGCAAATCATCGCCGAGCAAATCCAGGATACCCTCGCCAATCAGATTCGCCCCGTGCGAATCCAGCGTCACCCGCCGGCAATCCAAATAAAAGCTCGCCTTCTTCCCCGAAGCCAAGGTGAAGTCACCAAACTCCAACCCCTGCTCACGAACCAAGGCAATCAACGCCTCTTTATCAAACGCCACCTGGGTACCTCAATGCCTGAAGAATTGAATGCCCGCCACGCAACTGTTTTCTAACATGGCTGAAGATCGTGCGACAGGTGTACCGGTTCATCTTGCGACAATTACATTGCCCGCTTCAATTGCTAAAATTCGCGCGGCGCAAATCATAGGATTCAAGACCGTGGATCAGGGCCTCGCGCCGCGATGGCCGCGCACTTTGGACGGCACTCCGCTGCCACAGCGCAGCTTGTTCCCATGCATTGGTTTCGGCGAACGCGGTTGCCAAAAGGTCGAACGTGCCAGCATCTTGCAACGAGACTTGCCCAATATACCGAACTGCCGCATCCAGTTCGCCTGCGTCAATGCATCGCCTAACGAAGGCCGAATGGACCGGTTGCGCAGTGTACGGCTCGGTTGCCCACTTCCCCTTTCCAATTGCCGCAACGTCGCGTAAGCGGTCATTGCCCGCTTCAAGGGAAGGTCGTCGAGAACCTCCTGTGCGCTGACGGGCCCCAAGTAAATGATGACCAGCCGGTTTTGAGCATCGATCAAGAATGAAGTAGGCAAGCCCAGCGGCGAAGGCTTATCGATGATAGTGTCACGCAATACGTTGAGCCCCGTCAACAGCGAACGAGTCGCCCTCGCGCTGGCTAACGGAAACCCGGTGTCGCGCAAGATTCTCTTCTCGGCGCTTGTATCCGCGCTCGATTCGAGGGAATCAACGTTGATCGCCACAATGTTGATCGCCACAATGTCGACGTCAGCGTCGCGCAATTTCGCCGCGTGAGCAGAAAAGCCTTTCAATTCTTCGACACAGGGCGAGCACCACGGTGCCCAGAGCGAAACGAGCAGTGGACGATTGCGAGGAGCTATCGGACGCATGAATGTTATGTCCTTAAGCGAACAATTGAACCTTGAGTGCTCCAATGTTCTCCTCGATTGAAAACGGCTAGGTCTACAATCCGGGATCGCGCATCGTTAAGCGAAATGCCTTTCCAGTCCCCTTGCCACCGGTGACCGCGATTCTGTGCTTCAAATCCGTCTTCACCGCAGCGTAGGGTTGTGTAACCCTCGCCTCCCTCATCCTCTCCGTTCCTCAAGACCACTTCAGCGTCACCCAAGACCTCCAGGAGAAAGTTCGCTGCCGCAGCCTCTTTGCCCGTCAATATGGCGAATGCCTCCACGACGAACGGACCACGATCGCGCGTTTCAAGAATTCTAATTCCGGTTGGTTCTTGGGGCATAGAATCCATGGAAGTCTGTGGTTGGGGGTGGAGTCGGTTGTGGTGCTGACTCTCGCGCGTCGTCCAGCCCACCGCTGCCAACATCTTTGACCACGGAGGATCGTGA
>CALBTA010000279.1 GCA_937967755.1 uncultured Planctomycetaceae bacterium
CCTGTGCGCCGTGAACGACGGACTCCCCGCGCTGTACACGCCCAAGGCGATGGCCTACGGGCAGATTGCGTAGTGGCTTTGTGCCACTTTCACGGCGCGGGCCGTTGGCCCCCGGCTAGATGAATTTCTTACGCTCGCACGCATTGCGTGCGAGCGCGTTGATGAAGAACCGAACATCGAACACCGAACGTTCAACATTGAACATCGAACGAACGATTTCAACGTTCGATGTTGGATGTTCGATGTTCGATGTTCATCAACCAACAACTTTCCACTAATTACAAAGTCGAACAGCCATGTCCTTCCTCAACAAACTAAAACGCTTACTCCTACGCCGGACGCCGATTACCGCGGACCACCGCCCGCCCCCTTCGCCGACGGTCGCGTTGCGGGCGGATGAACTTCCGCCGTTCGATTTGAACACCGCCGAGTTGATGCGGTTCGACCCGCAAGTGCGGATCGGCATCGGCGCTCGCAACGGTATTTTGATGCAGGCGGAAGTCGATATCACCGGGCCGCACGCCGACGAGGTCCGCTGGATCCGCGAGCAATGGCGATGCATCTGGCACACGTCGGCCCACGTTCTGCTGAAGGCGAAGCTGTACGGCTTTTTGCCTTGCGAAGTGATGTACCGCGAGATGTACGGCGGCGAGTTCGACGGGCTGATCGGCTTCGACCGGCTCGAGCCGCGGCACCCTCGCGACGCCCGGCCACTGGTTCGCAACGGGCGGATCGCGGGTTTCGGGCTGCGGCTGAAGGACGAAAAGTCGGTCAATGTGATGGCACCCAAAGCCCTGGTCGCCACGTACGAAGGGGAATTCGGCAACCCATACGGATGTGCGCTGTTGGAACGGGCCTACCCGGCCTGGCACGAGAAATGGACCGACGGCGGCGCGAAGAAACTGCTGCGGCTGCGGATGGTGAAGGATGCTTACATCGGAGACATCTTTTGGTACCCGCCCGATACCGAAGCGGAACTGCCGACCGGGCAAACGATGTTGTGGCGCGACCTGGCGAAAGAGATCGTCGACGCCCGTTGCAGCGGCGGGGCGATGACGTTGCCGCTGCTGCTGGACAATGACGGTAACCGGCTGTTGGATTACACGCCGCCGCAATCGACCGGCGGGATGACGCAGATTTTCAACTGGAAGAAGGACGTCGATCAAGACATTTGGAAATCGCTGGAGGTTCCGCCCGAGGTGATCGAGGCGTACCAGCGCGGCAGCGGATACAGCGGGCGGACGGTGCCGTTGATGGTCTGCATCAGCGCCGTGCAGATGGAACTGAACGAGCTGGTCGGGGCAGTCGACCGCGACATATTGCAGCCAATCGCACAGTTAAACTTCGGCCGCCCTCCGCAGTACGAACTACGGCCGCGGAGTTTGCTGGAGAGTTTCCGCGAAGCGATGGGAAGCGAGACGAAACCGCGCGACCGGCAAAGTACCGCGTACTGAGTACGGAATACATGAATTCGAAAACCGAAAACTGAACACCTATTTCGCGGGATTTCCAAAACATGCCACCCAATAGACTTTTCCATCCGCGGCGATGGCCCGGCCGAAGCCGACTTGCTGGTAATCGGATAGCAACTGCTTGCGGTGCGGGGGCGAGTTCAGCCAGACCTTCATGATGCCGCGGGAGTCGGCGGCGACATCCTTGCCCTGGACCGGACCGGCCCAGGCGATGTTTTCGCCGACGCGGCTCCAATCGTAACCGGCGTCGTCAATGCGGGAGTCGATCGTGCCATCGCCAATGCCTTGGTGCGCGAACTTCCCAGTCGCCGCCATGTGATCGGCGTGCCCCTGGGCCGCTTTGGCGAGCAGTTCGTTGCTCGTCAGCGGAGCGATTTTTCGTTGAGCGCGGACCCCGTTGTGAAGCTGAAGTAGTTCCGTGTGATACGTCGGCGGCGAGGCGAGTAGCGTCGCTGTGATGAGGATTAGGTTCATGCTCGAACGGGTGTGAGTTGAAAGTACGACGGTCTTCCAGGGCCGTCGAATTGGAACACGAATTTCTTCGACGGCCTTGGAAGACCGTCGTACAACAAATCACTCTCTCATGAAATCACAATCAAAACAACATCGCCCCCTGCGGGCTGTCTTCCTCACGCCGTCGCTGCATATTGGCGGAGCGGAGCGGTGGATCCTTTCGCTGGCCCGCAACTTTCAGTCGGTTCAGCCGGCCGCCGTGGTCGTCTGCGCCCCGCATTATCACGCGACAATGCTCGACCAGGCGGCGCGGCTGATGCCTGTCTACCTAGCCCGCAAGGTCGGCGACGCCGGGGAAACACGCCGATTGTTAGAACGGGCCTGCATAACGGCCGACGTGCTCATCAGTTGGGGCGTGCCGAGGTTGGCAAGGGTTTCGCGGAATCTCGTAGGACGGATCGCCGATCCGTCGGGCAAGATTCCCGTGATCGACGTATCGCATTCAGACGGATCCTGGCAACAACAAACCAAAATGGTTCGCGGCGCGGCGGGCGGAGCCGACTTTCACGTCGCCGTCAGCCGCTGCGCGATTTCGGCGTTTCCCAAGGAAATACGGAGCCGGGCCACGGTGATCTACAACGGCGTGGAGGTAGACCGGGTCGCGCCGCGACGAATGCGGAGTGCGGATTGCGGAATGCGGAAGGAACGGACGGCTTTGTTCTTGGGCCGGTTCGAAGAGGTAAAAGGTTTCGATCGGCTGTTCGAAGCGGCAAGGCATTTACCGAAGAATTGGAAGATCATCGCGCACGGACACGGTTCTCTGGCGAGCAAATTCCGCAGTCCGCATTCCGCAATCCGCATTCAACTCCGCCCGCCTGTTTCGCATGTCGGCGATGTGTTGGCGGAGGCTGACGCTCTGGTGATGCCGAGCCGTCATGAAGGCATGCCGCTGACGCTGATCGAAGCCTGGCTGGCTGGTACGCCGGCAGTGACCACGCCGTTTGGGTTCGTACGCGAAGCATTCGAAATGCACGGCCCGACGCATGGGCAGTTGTGCGAAGTCGTTCCGCAAAACCCGACGGGCAAACAACTGGCTGAGGGAATCGTCCGCGCGGCGGAAGGGAAATTCGTTCACGCCGCCCGAGAGGTGGCTTGGAATCACTACACCGCGGCGGCAATGGCGCAGCGTTGGGAGGAGTATCTGTACGCGGCGGTTGGAGCGCATCGCCGCACTCAACTGAGTCAAAAAAATCGAACATCGAACACTGAACACTGAAAACCGAAAACCATGAACCGTACCCTCTACATCATCGCCACGACATCGCGCAGCGGGTCGACCCATCTTTGCCGGATGCTGACATCCACGCGCGCCCTTGGCGAGCCGGCCGAGTACTACAACGTGCGCGTCAAGCCCCAGCGGATGAAACTTTGGAACGCGGCCAACGACCTTGATTACTTCCGGCAGATGTTGCTGCGAACCAGCACGGACAACAACGTCTGCGGCGTGAAGGTCGCAACATTGGCGTTTGAGAACATGCGCCGCGAGTTGGGGCCGGTGTTTGAACTGTTGCGGCCGAAGTACATCTGGCTGCGACGGCGCGACACGTTGCGGCAAGCGATTTCACTATACCGGGCGAATGAAACCGACATCTGGCATTGGCACACACATCAAGCGAAGCCGCAAGCGGTTCCTCGGTATGATCCGCGGCGTATTCGTCAGTGCCAGCGGCAAATTGAAAACGCGAACGAATCCTGGGCTGATTGGTTCACGTCGGAGCAATGCCAACCGCTGAAGCTATGGTACGAAGACGTCACCGCCGACCCGCACAAGGTGGTTGAGCAAATTAGCGCACACCTCGGCAGCACAAACGTGCCGCTTCGCGCGATCAAGAGCGACCGAAAGGACCTGACGGATGAGACGACGGAATCGTGGGTTGAGAAACTCCGACCGCCGCTTCGCTGATGATTGAGCAGAACAACCGTTGCAACCGCCACAACCAGCGAGGCAGCGGGCTTCCCACCCGTTGGGGCGGCAAACTTCGTTAGCTCGGATGCCACTTCGCCCCGTTTCGTAACCAAAACTTGCGGAGGTAATCGTCTGCCAGGTTGGGCCGGCGATAGGTTCATTTCGCCGCAGTGCAGTCGACGCGAGAGAAACAAGCCGGCCACGGTGCCGGCGGGGGTTGAAAGCCATGACGCTATCAGTATTGGAAATCGGGCTCGCTCTGGTCACAGCCGCATTGGGTGCCGGCGCGGGGTTTTGGCTGCGGGGCTGGGCGTGGCCGGCTGCGAACAGCCCGGTCAACGAACTGGCATCGGACGAGAACAAGAATAAGATCGACGAGGAAAAAGCCAAGGAAGCACTCGTTCACTTGCACGACTTGACGGCTCGGGTGGCGGCTGACGTGGGTGCCCACAACACGCGCGTGCAGGAGATTAACGACGAGTTGACCGAAGGCGACAATTCGGCCGAGTGCGTTCAGCAGGCGATGAAGCAGTTGTTGGAAGCGAATGTGAAGATGCAGTCTCAGTTAGAGTACGCCGAGTCGCGGCTGCACGAACAGGCCAAGCAGTTGCAGTCGATCGAAGAGCAGGCGATGACAGACGCCTTGACCGGGATCGCCAACCGCCGGGCGTTCGACGACTTCGCGCTTCGGCAACAGAAGGAATTCAACCGCGACGGACGGCCCGCGACCGTGTTGATTTTGGATGTCGATCACTTCAAGAGATTCAACGATACTTACGGGCACGCTGCCGGCGATGAAGTGCTACGGGGCGTCGCCAACGTGCTGACCGATTCGATGCGGGAGATCGATTTGGTGGCCCGTTATGGCGGGGAAGAGTTTACGGTGGTCTTTCCCGGAACAAAAGTTGCCGAGGCCGGGCCGGCGGCCGAACGAGCCCGAGCCGCGATCGAGAGCGCCGTGTTCACTCACGGCGGTATCGGCCTGAAGGTGACAGCGAGCTTCGGGTTGGCCGAAATTCGATCGGGCGAGGATATGCAGCAGACGGTGAAGCGCGCCGACGATGCGATGTACGCGTCGAAGAAGGCTGGCCGTAACAACACGCATTGGCACGATGGCGAAGCGAGCCACCCCTTGGACGTGGTCGCGCTGGAAGAAGCCAAATCGAAACGAAAGTCGAAACAACCGGCCGTTCCCCAACCGGCCAAGGCGGAACCGCAGGTGGAAGTATCGCCCGATCCCGCTCCTCCGCCGAAAACCGATCTGGGCATTTGTGAAGAGACCAAACTGTCCAACCGGGCCGCGTTTGTGGAAGACGTGCACCGGCGGATCTCAGAGTGGCGGCGAACGCGGGAGCCGCTGTCGGTTGTCCTGATTAGCATCGACGAACTGGCGGCGCTGCACGGGCGGTTTGGAAATACCGGCAAACACGTGGCGATCAAAGCCGCCACACAGTTTTTGAAAGCCGCCATGCGGGATATGGACCACGTTGCCCGATTTGACGAAGAGACTTTCGC
>CALBTA010000280.1 GCA_937967755.1 uncultured Planctomycetaceae bacterium
CGAATTACTGAACCACGAGGATCACACGACCAAGACCACCGCCCGTGAGATTCTGGTCGCGCTGAAGGATCCGCGAGCTGTTGGTCCGATTGGGGCGGGGTTGTCGGACAACCGCTACCGCTATGATGCGCAGCGCAGTTTGATTGCGATGGGCCCGGTCGCGGAATCGGCCTTCTGGCCACACGTTACCAATGAGGAGTGGATTTTTGCCAAAGACATGTGCGAAGCCCTGGGCCAGATCGGCACCAAACGCAGCATACCCATCTTGGAGGGAGCAAAAACGCACGACAGTAGCTTCGTGAAGCGCGCCGCGGAAGATGCCATCACGCAAATCGAATTGGCAAAGCGCGAGCCGGTTGATCTGCCCGGCACAACCGATGCAGAGGTGGCGGACGAAGGCATCCGCAAGATGCGGACTTGGACTGACGCCAGCGGGTCGAACACAATCGAAGCGCTGTTTATCAAGTTCGAATCGGGTAAAGTCCGCCTGCGCACGCGCAGCGGTAAGTTCCTGTCGCTGTGGCTAAGCCAGCTCAGCGGCGCCGACCGTATATACCTGATGGGGCAGATGCAGCGCGAGCCGTGATATAAGATGCCCGGCTAGTCCTCGTCTTCGCTTAGATCGTTCTCGGTCACCATGGTGAACCCACGGGTGTTGAGCGTGTCCATCGCGATGTCGATGTTGTCGACCATCAACGCCACAACCGGCCGGCCGTGAGGTCGAAGCAGCAGCGGGTAGGCCTGGACGATGTTCACTTCCGCCTGCAGCAAAGCGGTGCAGACTTGCAGCAATGGCTGAGGGCCTTCCGGCAATTCGACGCCGATCAGGTCGGTTTCGATCAGCGCCAGCCCGGCCCGTTCCAGCACTTCGCGGCCTTGTTCGGGGTGGCTCAGCAGGAATCTGACGAAAGCGCACTCGGTCGACTCGCTAATCGACAACGCCACGATGCGGACGCGGCTGCCCTCGAACCGGCGCACCACTTCCAACAATTGGCCGACACGGTTCTCCAGAAAAACCGTAAACTGGCGGATCGTCGGGTAGTCTCGCCCGCGGAGGGTGGAAAAGTCGATTCCCGTACCTTCGCCGATGCTCATGCAAAGATTTCTCGTGAAAGATTTTCCGTGAGTGCGAAGATCAACAACCCACACTATAGAGAAACTGCTGAACGGCAGTCAACGTGGTTCGCCGCCCGCGTGAACCCAGGGCCTCGAATCCCATGACGCTGCTGGGCTTCCGGGCGAGAACACAAAGCGGCTGAAAGGCCCTATACTGGAACGAAATCGCTCTCGCCGTATACCTGCCAACGGTCTGAGTCTCCGAAGCAGTGAGATCCCGACCTCTACCTATTCACCGGAACTATGCCGCAAGTCCGCTGCCCTACCTGCGACCAGCCGTTCGAGTACGAGCAATCTTCGTCTCGCCCATTCTGCAGCGAGCGCTGTCAGCAGATCGATCTCGCCAATTGGCTAGATGAAAAGTACGGCGTGCCGTACGAACGGATCGACGATGACTACGAAGGCGAAGATGTCGAGGCGGCCGAAAACGGCGTCTAAGGAGAGTGGGAAAAATCACTTCATCCCCAAACTCCTCTCCCGCTGGGAGAGGGCAGGGTGAGCGCAATCACAGATGCCGAAGTTATTTTTCCCGCGTTCCTAATCGATTGCTGCGGACTTCTATTCCGCCATGTTAACTTCGGCGTACACCACCCGCCCCACGGCGAGCAAGCTGGCGTCGGCGTCGTCGTACACGACGAGCGCACCTTCGTTCACTTCCCCGATGTGGCCGAGGGTGAGCGTGTCATCTTCAGAGGCCACCAGCACGAATGCTTTGCCGGCAGGGGCACCCTCGGCGAGCGATGCGCCCCACGTGTTGGTCTCTTCGTTCTGTCGCACCATGCCGACCGGGACCAGCCGTGTGGTCACGTTCAACGGTTTCGAAGCCGCAGGCTGGCTCTCGGCGAGTTGGCTTTCAATGTCTGCCCAGGGCGGCAACGCGGCGAGTGCTGCGGCGCATTTTTCACGGGCTGCCTTGGAAGCTTCCGCGTCAGTCCAGTTGAAGCTGGCACCCACGCCCGTATCAGAAAGCGACTGAATCGGAGCAGTGGCTTTGCCGAGGGCTTCGCTTCCCTTGGCACCCGTCTCGGCGAGCGCGACGAGCCATTGGGTCTTCACAACCGGGTCAAGCTTCTCGTCAGCCGCCGCCAACTGCATGGCCGAAAGAATCGTCCCGTTCCAATTTTCCACGTCCAACTTGGCAAGCTCCGCGGCGATGGCCTCTGACGTTGCCGCGATGGTGGCCCGGCCTGTTTGCGACCGGTCGGCGTCGGCGATGGCCAGTTCGACCGCTTCGGTGTTGCCTTCAAGATCGGTCAGGGCTTGTATCACATAGTTGGCATCCTTCCGCACTGGCTGCTGGGCAGTGAAATAGCGGTCGCCGTCCTTCGTAGTAAAAACGAACGACGCCTTGGTCGCGGCGGATGTAAAGGTTTCGCTTAGGGAAGTTTTCAGCGGCGCGATGTCGGGGGTCGGCTGAGTTCCACTCTGTAAAGCTGCGATCCGCTGCTGGACTTCGGCCGAACCCGGCAGCGAGTCACCCGATGCCGCCAGGAGCTCCTGAGCACCTTCGATGGCTTCGGCTAATTCTTCGGGTGGCAACTCGCTCAAATTTTGCCCCGACCACTGGTCGAGGAGCATGTTCCACAGATAAACTGTTGTGAAACCCAAGGCGTCGGACTTGACGGTTTCGTCAATCTTCATCACCAGCGGGTCGTCGGGGAAATCTGTGGTCAAATTGGCGACGGCGACGGCCCACTCACCACCGTTGCCCGTGCCGATGGCGGTAACGACTGCGTCGATGGCTTCGTCTCGCTTCTGCTGCATCTGAGCGGCCGCCAGGGCCGCTTGTTCTTGTTCGTAAGCGGCCACGTCCGCTTCCAACTGTTCAACCAGCTTCAGCTCTTCGGCGTTGGCCAGCTTTCTGGCTTCCTCCAACATGCCAGCGTCGAACGAACCAGGTTCGCCCGCCAAGGCGAGGGCATCGCGGAAGCGCTGCGCCCGATCGGCCTCGGCCTGCTGCCTGGTTTGCTGATCAAACGCAATGGCCAATTCGTCAAATCGTGCCTTGTGCTGCTGCACGGGTTCTTCGGCCAACACTTCGGCGTCTTCGCTCTCAAGTTGTGCGAGGAACGCCTGGGCTTCGGCCAACTTCTCGCCGTCGATTTGGTCGCCGGTTTTCGCGGCCTGATAGAGGGTCCGCAGTTTTTCTTCCGCCGCGTTGACGCGATCTGCCATTCCGTTCCCGCCGGGCTGGGTGCCGTCGACCGGCGTTCCGCCTGGGTTAGTCCCGTCGGTGTTTCCGCCTGCGATACTCGGATCGCCCGTGAAGCCCGGCAGCATGCCAGCGAAGTACAACCCGCCCACTGCGCCACCGGCGACCATGAGCAACAGCACCAGGCCCATCAGGATCTTCGGCAGCGCCGATTTCTTCTTCGGCTTGCCTGTGGAAGCAGGAGTGACGGACGCCTCCGCGGCTGGCGCTGCCACGTCGATCGTGGCGGATTCCGGTTCAGGTTCTTCGCGCAGCGAGAATCCTGCTTCCGCGTCGACCTCGATGTCGGCCGGTGCGGCATCCTCGGGCGTATTGGGCATTGAAACGGCGGTCGCCTCGCGGCCGATGTCAACAGTCAAGTCGTCGGGTGTCTCTTTCGCCGGCACGTCTTCCGCAGATGTTTCACCTGCATCATCTTCTAGACCCGCGAACATATCCTCCGCTTCGGCCTCCGCCGCGGCCTCAGGCTGTTCCAGGTCACCCAGGAAATCGGCGGTATCATCGTCGCCAGCTTCGGTGACGGGCGCTGCGACTTCAGGTTCAGGTTGCTCCACCGCGTCGACCGGCTCCAGCGCCGCGGCCAAATCGTCTTCGGCCACCTCATCGCTGTGATCGATCGATTCGATCTCAACTGGTTCGGCGACATCATCGATGGGTGCAACTTCTTCGATGGGATCAGCGGCCGGCTCAATCTCTGCGAACAGATCTTCTTCCGGCGAATCTGCGAACATAGCTGAAGACTCTACTGCCGACTCCAGTTCTTCCGGCGCGGCAGCCGCCTCTTCGGGTTCGGTGCTTTCGATTTCCTCGGCTTCCATGTCGCTGGGCGAGAAGTCGATCGTCATTTCGGGAACGGCCGGGGCAGGCACTTCGGGCGCCGCCATCGCTGGTTCAGCGGATTCGGGCGGCCAGTCGGCGTTCGGATCGCTGTCGAGATCGACATCCCCCTCGGCGGACTCGGCACTTTCGACCTCGTCTTCGTCAAGGAAGTCGAGCATCTCAACCCCTTCGATGGCACTGGCGCTCGAGGCGTCGGGCATCGGCTCTATGTCCAAGACTTCCTCCAACTCGAAGTCGATAACGTCGTCTTGTTCTACCGGGTTTTGCGGTTGATTTTCTTCTGGCTTCATCGGATTCGCGCAGCCCGTGGGCCGCCTCCTCTTTGCAATCGCGTCGAATGAACTGTGCCGCGATGGTTCCGTTCCGGCGGAGCGACATCGTTGTGTCGAATGACATCCGTGAGCAGCGGCATTGGTTTCAATCTACTATGCCGCGCGGCGCGGGAAAACCCTTGCGTCCCCGGTTAACGGGTGAGGCGGCGCTGATCGCTTACGATTATCACGGCAACACGGGCGAACATTGGCTTGTTGCGAAGGCGATTGCCCGTCTTATAATGCCGGCTCACCCGAGATTCGACCGCTTTTGACGGACCGGCTGAAAGGACTACTCGCGATGGATGACCAACCCACGATTGGCCAGCCGGCCACGCTGCGCAGCATCGCCTGGCGCGACCTTTGCCCGTGGCTGATGCTGTTCCGGTGCCCTGGCATTGCGTTGCGGGCGAGCGTCTTGTCGCTGGCGACCGCCGGCGGAGTGCTAACGGCGTTGGCCTGGGTGCTCAGCGGTTGGATCTTCTACTTTGGCAACCCAGCAGAAATCGCTGAAGACCACGCGACCGAATTCGATACTGCGGCCGAGCATCAGCAGGCGGTAGCCTTTGGGCGGTTGCACCGGCAACTCAGCCGTTTGCCCGGCGCTCCGGCGGATGTCATTGCATCGCCGTCGGATGCCGTCGATTCCGATGATTTGCGAACGGCACGCGCCTATCACGAGACATCCTTGGCAGTCTATCTTTGGGCGACCATCACAGGTGATGCGCGAGATAGGAATCCGGTTGACGTGACCTGGCGGCAAACGACCCGGCCTTATCTGGAGATTCTTTCACTGCGCCTAACCGGTCGGCAGTTTGGGTATTTGCTTGTCGGCGGGCTGCTTACGTTGCTCATCTGGTCGATCTTCGGCGGGGCGATCACTCGCATCGCGGCGATGGGGCTGGCCCGAGAGGAACGCATCGGCGCGATGAAAGCATTGCGGTTTGCGGCCGGCAAAGTGCTTTCGTACTTTGCGTCGCCGTTGCTTCCGCTGCTGGCGTTGGCCGCGTTCGCGCTAGGCGTGTTCTTAATCGTCGGTTTGCCGATGAACGCCGATGCCGGCCTGATTTGGTCGGGGTTAATTTGGATTCTGGTCTTGGCAATCGGGCTGTTAGTCGGCGTGCTGCTGTCGGGGCTGTTCTTCGGGTGGCCGCTGATGTGGGCGACGATCAGCACCGAGGGGACCGACACGTTCGACGCCCTCAGCCGCACTTACGC
>CALBTA010000281.1 GCA_937967755.1 uncultured Planctomycetaceae bacterium
TAGAACGGATTGGCAATCCGATCTACAGAGCAACGTTCTCCGTTTTCTCTGTTCCCTCCTGTTCAATCGTTATTAGCTAACACAGCCGCGCCGACGCTGTCACAGACGCGCAACTGGAACGCCCAGCTTTGGGCCCAGGGTTGGTCTTGGTCGTTCTGGCAAATTTTCACCAGGAACGTATTGGTCCCTTTCCTCAACTGCCCGGTCGAGATGTATTGATCCAACGCGGGGCCGCCGTCGGAATGGTAGACTTCGCGCTGGTCGATCAGCCTGCCGTTGAGCCAAACTTTGCCGGCGTTCTTGCTCTTCCACCGCAATTGAACCGGGCGGGCCTCGGCGGCGTCGAACGTGGCGGCGGCGTAGGCGATTGCCGACTTGTGCTTGCCGAGCGCGGCGTTCAGATCGATCTTGCCGTAATTGTCGTCCGAACTAGCCTCTTGCCACTTCACCTCCCCCTCGTCGTGGCTGCCTTGGTACGACGCGGTCAAATCCACCGCTTCGCCTTCAGGCCCGCGCGGCTTGTCAAAACCGGCTTCGTCCGCGTTATCGAACGGGCCAATGATGTGCCAGTTCATGATGAAACCATAGTGCCGGGCGATGTCGACTTCTTGGCCGAGATCCTTCAGCGCCTTCGAGATGGCTTTCACCTGATCGTCGTCAACGGCGGCGTCAAAAGCGGCCTGATAGACTTCGATCGATTGAGGCTTGATTTCAATCCGCTCCGCCTGATTGATCTTCGCGGCCACGGCGTCGCGGCGGATTTCCACACTCGGGTCGTGCAGCATCGAATCGAGCATCGCGCTGCCCACATCGGGGTGCGCTTCGCTAAGCAGTTCGAAGGCAAACCGCCGTGCGCGGGGATCGTTGCTAGTATCTTTCACGAACGCGGCGATGGCCGACGCGGGCAGTTTGGTGCCGTCTCGCTGCACGATGCTGTCCACCGCGCTGCGAATGTAATTGGCCGCCAGCGGGTTATCGCTGTCGATGGCCGCCAGCAGCGTCGGAATATCCGCCGCGCTGGCCGCCGCCAATTCCTTCCAAGCGGAAGCCGCTTCGGCATTGCCCTTGCCTTGCGGGCCAACCGCCGCGACTTTGGCGAGCGCCGAATCGAGTTCAGCGGCGCGAAGGTTCATCGCTGACAGCACCGCGACTGCTAGCAAAACGGAAGTGCGAATCGGCATCGAAGTCTCCGGCAAGGCGTGTTCTGCGAATCAATCAGCCGCCATTTTAGAGGACGCCAGCGCGCCGCGAAACCGTCTCTTGGCCGCGACGGGCAATCTCGGTACTCTCCGCCGTAGCGGGGGCTTCTAGCCACCGTGAAACAAAAGTAGTTCAACCGCGTTGGACAACAGGGTGGCTGGAAGCCCCCGCTACAAGATTCACAACACGGTGGCTGGAAGCCCCCGCTACGACTATGCTCCTCGCCATTGGCCTGATCGGACTGTTCTACCTGATGGCCTACGACGGCCGGCCGATGGCAGAATACGGGCTGATCGTCGATCGCAACTGGCGGCGGCACGCGCTGGCCGGCTTGGCAATCGGCGTCGTCTTCTACGCAGCGTATGTCGCGGCCGCGTGCGGCGTGGGAGTGTTTTCGATCACCACCGATCAGGTCAGTCTTTCGCGCGGGGGAAAAGCGGCGCTGGGCATGTTTGCGGCAATGCCGTTGGCGGCGGTGCAGCAGATTATTTTCAGCGGCTACCTGCCTAGCTCTATGCGCGATCGCTACAGCCGTTGGACATCGATCATCGTCCCGTCGTTGCTGTTCGGCGTTTGCGGAGGCATCGGTGTCAACGGCGGGCTGTTCTCGGCGCGCGGTAGCGGGCTGGCGATTGGAATGACGCTGATCGCCGTGGTGCTGTGTTCGTCGCGGCTGCTGATCGGCAATCTTTCGTTTCCCGCCGGTTTGCTGGCTGGGGCGATCATGGTGCGGCGGCTGACGGGCAAGTTGCATCTGCTCGACTACAACCCAACCAACGAATGGGCGCATTGGATCGCCCCCAACGGAGACCCGCGGCAAGGTCCGGCGATGTGGGCGTTGCTTTGCCTGCCGGTGATCGGTTTGGCGTTGGCGTTGCGTCGTTGGGGAGAACACCAGCCGGCCGAGGATCAGCAAACCGTCGACGCCAGTTTCAAACGGATCATGCCGTTTTCCAATCTGCTGGGGTTGGCCCCACTCGATGTTTGGTTGGCGAAATTGGCCCAGGCCCGATTTCGGGTTGGAATCGCCTATATTCCGCGGGCGGTCGTCAGCACGATTGGCTCGACATTGAACACGGTGTTGACGTTGCCCGAGCGGACCATCGCCCCGCTGTTGATCAAGCACGAAGTTCCCGACCCGGTGTTTATCGTCGGAGTGCACCGCAGCGGCACGACGCATTTGCACAACCTGTTGGCGCTCGACCCGCGGTTCTGCACGCCGCGAAATTACCAGGTCTACAACCCGCACGGGTTTCTGACCGGGTGGTTGACGACGTTTGCACTAGGCCCTTTCATGACGGTGCGGCGACCGATGGATGCGGTGCAACTCACCGCGTTCAGCCCGCAAGAAGAAGAGTTCGCCATCGCCTGCATGACACGGTATTCGCCCTATTGGTTTGGGTGCTTCCCAAAACAGTTCGCCGCGCACGAGCGATTCATCTACCCGGAAAAAATGACCGATCGCGAGCGTTCGACCTGGTCCCGCCAGTTCGTGCTGTTCCTGCGCAAAGTCACGTTCTGGTCACGCAAAAACCCGCTGCTAAAAAGCCCTTACAACACGGCCCGCGTGGCGGCGTTGCGGAAGATGTTCCCGCGGGCGAAGTTCGTTCACATTGTGCGGCACCCTCATGCCACATACCGCTCGAACATGCATCTGGCCGAGCATGGTTGGGCGGTGTTTCAAGTGCAAAATACCGACGCGCAGAACGGCTTCGCCTCGAACTTCTTGAAAAACTATTACGAGCAGGAATCGGCCTACTACCGCGACACGGCCGAGCTTCCCGAAGCGGACACCGCCGAGCTACGTTTCGAAGATTTAGAAGCCGACCCGATCGGCCAGGTGCGGCGGATCTATGCGGAATTGCGACTAGAGTTCACGGCCGAGTTTGAGCGGAGGCTGAACAAGTACCTGGCATCGATTGCCGGCTACCGCAAGAATAAGTTCCGGTCGCTGCCCGTCGAACAGCAACGCAAGATTGACAAAGTGATGGGCCAATTTGCCTCGCGTTGGGGATATGACGAAGGCCCGGCGGCTCGCGATGCGGCGTAGGCGTGGAACGAGTCTGGAGACTTGTTCCACGTAGGCGATTTGCCCTGTGCCCGCCCGCTTCTTAGAATGCGATTGATGATTCGCCAAACACCCACATCCGAAGTTGTCCCCCACCCTCCGTTGACGATCACGGAAGTCACCGTCCCGGTGGAGTTGTCCCAGGCCCTCGCGAAGCGTGAATAGTTCGAGCGTAACGCGCGGTGGTTCGATACTTGTGCCGAAAAGTACTACGACGAAAATCGCGGAAAGCACATCTGCATCGCAGGGCAAGAAGTGTTCGCGGCCGACAGCGTCGAGGAAGCGGTTCGCCAGGCGCGTACCGCCCACCCCGAAGACAAGGGGGTGTTCTTTCTATTCGTCCCTAAAAAACCAATGACGCGCATTTATGCTAGTTCCAGGTAGGTGGTTTCTCTGTGCCGATTTGGTATCGCGGCCAATCGTCGAATTGAATGTCGCCACCGCTGGGGACGACTGGCTTGCTGCTAAATTCTTGCTGGATTCGGGGGCGGATCGAACTGTTTTCAGCAACGAGCTTCGTTGCCAACTAGGAATCGCTTCGGCGGAAAACCATGAACTCGGTGGAGTAGGGGGACACACGAGAGCGGAATTGTTGAGGACAAAATTGCGCCTCAATTGCGACGATGGAACCGTGGTGACAATCAACGGCGAGTTCGCCGCGTTCACGCAAGACGAAGCCCTCGACATGAGCGTACTGGGGCGGGATGTCATGAACTTGTTCGCCGTCATCGTTGATCGGCCGGGCGATGCGGTTTGCCTGCTGGGCCAGCGGCATCGTTATCGCGTTGAGGCGGTCTAACGTTGTTAGCCGTGGAACAAGTCTCCAGACTTGTTCGAGTCGAATTTAACTTACGAACAAGTCTGGAGACTTGTCCACATGCGTCACCCGCCGGCGACGGGGGCGACTAGCGTTAGCTCTTGGCCATCGCTCAGTTCCACATCTTCATGCGAAAAAACGGAACCGACGTGCTGTCCGCCGAGGGCGATCAGGCAACTGGCTGGCAGCGGCGCGTCATCGGGCAGTAGTTCGCCGATATGGTTCAAAGCGTCCGACAATTTCGCGCCATCGGCCAGTTCGATCTCGGGCGGCAACTGAGAAGCGGCGTGATAGGAACGCCCGGTCAGCGTGACGCGAATTTTCATGGAGGCGTCCCCAAGTCAAGAATATTACTGCGGGCGTGGAAGCCGTCGTACACTAGCATTTTGCCGATCAGCGGTGTGCCAGCGCCCGAAAGAATTTTGATTGCCTCTAGCGCCGCCAATGCACCCGTGGCGCAACTGATCGCCCCGACGACCGGAAAGAATTCCTCAAACGGCGGCGCTTGCGGGTAAAGTTGGTCGAGGCTGATCGTTTCGCCCGGCTTCAACACAATCAACGTACCGGTCATTCCCCATTGGGCGGCGTCGATCAGCGGAATGCCGGCGGCGAACGCCGCCCGGCCCAGCCGTAGGCGTTCCTCGAAAGTCGGCGGGCAGGAAACGATCAGATCGCAGCGGCGGGCTAGTTCGTCCGCCTCGTCATCATCTGGTTCGTGGGCCATCGCTTCAACTTCGATGAACCGGTTCATCGTTCGCAAGTATTCGGCAAAATGTTCCGCCCTCGGCTGTCCCAAAACCGCTTCGCTGCCGAGCACTTGCCGATTCAAGTCGGGTGAAATCATCTCGCCCCCGTGAGCGATGATGATCTTGCCGACGCCAGCCATCGCCAGCATCTGAGCCGCCGGACCACCCATTCCGCCCACGCGGGTGACTAACACCGTTGACGATTTCAGCTTCGCCTGCTGCGGTTCGGTCAACACGCCATTACCAATCTGGCGGTCGTAGCGTTCGAGTTCTTCGGGAGTCAGCGACATCGCAACACGTCTTTGAGTGTGAATCGAAGCCATCTTAGCAAACAATCTTTCGCAACCAACGTGGACGATTCGATGCCTCATTCCCATCACTGGAAGCCACTCTGAGGCCGATTCACAACGCAAAACGGCCGGGCTTGGCACCGACCTGAATACATCGAATGGGTGGTCTGGAAGGTTTGGGAAGACCGCAATTTCCTCGAAAAATCGGCGTAAACCACCCAATAGCAACCACTTAAGGCATTTGCTTGAACTGCTGGCCCTCTCCGGCATACGATAGTAGTAGGTGGATTCGAGTTCCCAAGCGGGCAGTGCGGTCTGAAGCATCCACCCATCGCGGCTTCACGTTTCTTCAACCCAGGGTGTGCTTGTGCGTCGGCAGAATCAACGTCCCTATTCCTCACGCGATCGCATGCCGGCGAAGACGGCCGCGCTATCGCAGCGGTCGCGCCCCAACACGCGTCGCGCCCGGCGCAGCCGCGCCGTGCCCCGTGAGGAACAGGCTACGTATTCGCCGCCTGAAGATTGGCATCCCACGCACGCTTCGGGTGGCCAAGAGTACAAAGTAATCACCCAACCCGCCGGGGCCGGCTACGCGCACGTGGTCACTGAGGAGCAAATTCGCGATCGGCTCAGCCAGCTTCCGCCTGAGATGATCGAGCCGCTGGAAGTGGTGCAACTCAGCACCATGACGCGCAAGAAAGAACAATTCCCCCTCTACGGCATGCAGTGGGGCAGTTCGCTGTACCTTTACCCGCTGGAACATGAGCTGATCGAATACTTCGACCAGAAGCCCAACCCGGCTTTCATGATTGAATCGCGGATGTACGGCGGGCGATGGCATCAGTTCGGGGCCCAGTGGGAATTGCATTGGACCCGCCCGGCGATTGAGGATTACTTCCTGAACAACATTCTGATCCATGAATTGGGGCATCTGCTGGACAACCGCAACACCAGCTACGTCGACCGCGAACGCTACGCCGAATGGTTCGCCCTCGAACACGGGTACAAACCCTCGCGCCGCAAGGAACTAGCCGGCAAAGCCGCCCGTAAGATTGTCCGTAGGCGGCACCATTCGAGTTGATAG
>CALBTA010000282.1 GCA_937967755.1 uncultured Planctomycetaceae bacterium
CCGCCTTCCGTATACCAACCACACGAAGTAACCAGTCAAAACAAGGAAGCTAACAACGGCCGCCATATTCCCCCACACCGGCAACCAAGGGTGATAGGCCAGCGCCGCCAGGCACCATAGCCAAAGGAGCAGAATCAACGTGCCGACCACGAAGTAGATTGCCGCGGTGACCGACCGCATGAAAGCGCTGCGCGCGTTGTTTTCATCGCTAGGCTTCAACTTCCAACACCTCCACTTCCGGCGAGGCGGCTTGAACCAGCTTGATCATCCGGCTGATCAGCGGCGGGATACCATGCCGCGTCGCGTAGTAATTTTCCACCCGCTCTTGATACAGAGGCATCGGCCCAGGGTGCTGCCGCGTGCGAACTTGCAGCCGCACCCGGTACACTTGCCCCCTTCGCCGCCGCGCGACCACATCATCCAAAACAAGATGCCCGGCATACAGCCCGCGAAGAGGATGAACACCAGCACAACCATATGGATCACGTCTGGCCCGCTTACGTTGTCGAAGAAGCTTAGCGTCGTGCCCACCTCCACTTCCAAACGATCGCGCGGGCCGACGGGTGTTTCCAAGCCTGACCAGGGAATGTACGCGAAGCGGCGCTGCAACGAAACCAGCGCGACGCCACCTTTCTGCGCCTCCAGCTTGAACGTGTCAAACGTTCCGGCGATGGCGACAACGACGATGGTTGCGGAGATGAGCACCGCGGCCAGCGGGATCAACAATAATGTGCGGCCAATCGTTTCGCCCGTGGCCATGTCGACAAAAGCGGCCAGCAGCAGCGAACTGATGAACAGAATCGCCCCCATCGCTCCGCCCAACGCGGCACCCAGCGACCGCTGGGCGATGTGAAGTATTTCCTGCGCACCGGGCGACATCGTCGGCTCGGGCGGTTTGTTTTGCACCGCGACGATTTCCGGCGCCGGCTCCGCCGCGGGGGTGAGCTGATACTCTTCGGCCTCGTCCGTCGCGACTTCTTCGACCGGAACGGCCCGAAAGCCCTTGGCTTCATCCTCAGGGGTGACATCGCCGATGGGCCTTTGCAGCGTCATCAACCCGGCGACGCGCGAGGCGACGACCCAGTTCTTTTGATCGGCGCTCACCTTGTCGTGAGGCCGCAGCTTCCGCGCAGCGACCATCTGCTGCAGCTCGTCCCGATTGAAAGGGCCGAGGATTTCGCCGCGCTGCTGCACCCAATACCCAGCTTTCATAGCCTGAGAATAACCCATCGCCGGCGGCTGCACTAACCCGAAACGACAGTAACGACGCTTTGGGCAATCACTACCCACCGCCCTCGTTCATGTGATAGAATGACCGGGCTTTGCTGGTGCCGAATCGGAAGGAGTTCCCCATGTCCGCTCTGGAAACGACGTTCGCTGATGATGTCTTGGTCGCTAGGCTCCAACACCGCGACCTACGAGTTTTGGACCACGTTTTTCAATCAGGTGCCGAACTGATCGCGGCCTGTTCGGCGGCGCGCGGGAAGATGTTGCTCGACTTCAGCAATGTCGAGTTCATGACCTCCGAAATGTTGGGCCAGTTGTTCGTTCTCGCCAACCGATGCAAAGGAAGCAACGTGCTGCTGTTGGGATGCTGCGCCAGCGATGAACTGTTGATGATTCTCGATACGGTCCGCTTCGTCGACGTCGTGCCGATCTACATCACCCAAGACGACGCCTTGGCGTCGTTCGCCGAGCGCGAAGAAGCGCTCGGAAACTCGCAAGAGTTTTCCGTCCACCACGACGTGCTGGCGAAGCAAGCCGCCGAAGGTGATATCGATGCCGAGTTCGACTTGGGCGTTTGCTATGAACAAGGGGCCGGTGTCGAACAGGATTTGGAAGAAGCGACCAAACGTTTTCGTCGGGCTGCCGAGGCGGGGCATGCCGAAGCCCAGTGCAAATTGGGCGCGGCCTACGCCTACGGCATACAGGTTCAGCAAGATTACGACCAGGCCATCGCGTGGTATACCAAGGCAGCCGAACAAGGCCAGGCCGACGCGCAGTACGCCCTCGGTATGACCTACCGCTACGGCATCGGCGTTGACGACGACCCGACCACCGCCGCCGGCTGGTACGAAAAAGCTTCCGCCCAAGGCCACAAGCGGGCTCGCGAAGAACTTGCCCGGGTTAGTGCTTCGTAGGAACTACGAAACCACATAACCCGGTTCGGCGATGCCGGTGGCGTCGACGATCCAGTGTGCCCAGTCGAGGGCGACGTAGTCGACGTCGATGTCGCTCTTGCGGGGTTTTACCGATAGCTCTTCCAGTTCGAGGTTTTCCGGTTGGAAGTTTTCTCGAATCTCGTCGAGCGCTTCGGCTGATTCGGCTTCTAGATCGTCCATCTCTTCTTGCAAGTCTTTGACTTTGGCTTCGGCAATGGCGATGTCGCCCCGCTGCGAACTGGCCCGGCCGATGCTGCGAATCGCCGTTCCAGTTTTGCTGATGTTGGTGCTGCTGGCCATCTTGCGGCTGAACAGCGCACCCAGCACGGTTGACCCGATGCTAATGGCGCTGCTGATCATACTGTCGCGCGATTGGGCCTTCTCGCGGTCGACCGCCTGCTCGGCCGTCCGAATTTTGTCCTCGATCGATTCGATCTTCGCCTCGTATTTCTTCTTCAGCTTTTCCATCTCCACATCGCGGGCTTCGACCGCCAGTTGCCGCAGCCGCACGCGGAAGTCCCCTTCGCTCTCGCCCGGTGCGGAGTAAACCTTCAGCTCCGCGCACTTGAATACGGGCATTTCGTGTTCGCGGTAAAGGTACGATTTCATCTTCGACGTCCACGACTTGTAACTGCTCGCCCGGGCCAGCTTGCCCGGAAGTTCGGCAAATGTGGCACCTTCGTGCGGTTCGTCGTCCCAGTCAGGCTCTTGCGTTAGTTGATCGGCCGATTCCCAAATGTCATCGGGGATCGACTTTCGCACATCGACCAGCAGCGAAATCTCTTGCCAGTGATCGACATCGTAAGTCGACTTCACAAAGTGCATTCGCCCCACGCCGACCAGCGCCGGGCGGTAGACCACCCGCGACCCCGGCCCGGCCGTCGCAGCCAATCGCAGATAACGTTGCTCGACGGAAGCCGGCAGCATCGGGCGCTCCGGAGATTTTTCCGGCGCGGCGGGAACCGCTTCGCGCACAGGAGTTTGCGCGCTCGCTTGCGCTACTGTATACGTCGGCATCTTCAGAGCCGCAGCGTCCCCGCTGCCGGCAGCGGAACTCTGCGCGGCTTTCGCACGCTGCGCTTTCTTCTCCTCCATCAACGTTTGAATCTGCGTCCGCGTCAGCGGGCCGCTGAGGTACGACAACGCCCAACGCGTGTGAAACACCACGGGCTGATCTTCGTGAACGTTGTTCATCAAAAACACACGCTTGCCCAGCCCGGCCAGCGTGGCTTCCATTTCGGCCCGGTCGAAACTGGAACCCGCTTCGGCCGAAGCCCCTTCCAGACCTTCCATGACTCGCATCTTGTCGCGCTCAGTTTGCAGCCGGCCGATGAACCACGTTCCGGTGTTCGACAAACCTTTGTAATCCAGGTCAACCGGGTTCTGCGTCGCCAGCACCACACCCAAGCCATATGCCCGGGCTTGCTTCAGCAAGGTCAGCATCGGTTTCTTCGCAGGCGGGTTGGCGGTTGGCGGGAAGAAGCCGAAGACCTCGTCCATATAAAGTAGCGCCCGCAAGCTGGAAGTTCCCGGCTGACTGCGAACCCAGGCCAGCACTTCGTTTAGCAGGATCGTCACCAGGAACATCCGTTCCGTTTCGTTCAGGTGGGCGATGGAAATGATCGACAGCCGCGGCTTGCCCTCGGGCGTGTAGAGCAGCCGCTGCACGTCGAGCGGGTCGCCTTCCAGCCATCCGGAAAATCCCGGCGACGCCAGCAAGTTGTTCAGGCTCATCGCCAAATCGCCGCGGTCTTTGGCCGGGAAAAAACTTTCGATGTCCAGAAAGCCAACCTTGTCGAACGGCGGTTGTTGGATTTCGCGAATCAGCCCGGCGATATCGAGGTTGCGCCCCGCGCGCCAAGCCATGTCGAAAATGTTGGAGATTAGAATGTGCTCTCGGCTACGGATCGGATCGGCATCGATGCCCAGCAGCGCGAGCAGCCCGCTGGCAGCCGATGAGATTCGTTCGCGCAGGGCGTCGCTGTCATTGATCACTTCAGCGCTAGGCGCGTTGAAGCTGCGCAGCACGGTCATCGGCAACCCTGCGCTGGAACCAGGTGTGTAGATCGAAACGTCGGCGGCCTCTTTAAAACGGGCGACGCGTGCACCGTCTTCGCCCCACTTCGCCAGCCCTTCACGCCAAAGCTTCGCGGTATGCGTTGCGTATTGGTCGGGCGTCATGCCGCTGCGCGTGGCCGCACCCGCATCGACCCACGGCCGAAAATCGCTGGGTGCCAAATTCGGGAACGCCAGCATCAAATTGCCGAGATCGCCCTTGGGATCGATCGCAATCGCCGGCACGCCGTCGATGGCCGCTTCTTCCAGCAGCGAAACACACAAGCCGGTCTTCCCGCTGCCGGTCATGCCGACGCAAACCGCGTGCGTGGTCAAGTCCTTGGAGTCATAAAGCAGCGCCTCATCAACGACCGTGCCGGCGTCCATATCGTAACGCCGCCCAA
>CALBTA010000283.1 GCA_937967755.1 uncultured Planctomycetaceae bacterium
GAGTTCAGACGTGTGCTCTTCCGATCTGCTTCACCAAATGGTCGGCCGTGCGGTTGGCGTTGCCTTCGACCGCGAAGCCTGCGAAGTGCGAACCACGCAATGCGCACCAACCGGAAACCGTACCCAAGGTCGGCGCCCAAGAGTTTCCGCCCCAATGCCCTTCGGACGTTTGCATCTTGCAAATGGTGGAAACCAACTTGCCAAGCTTCGGGCGGATCGCATCGGGGTCGATCCCTTCGCCCATCACTTGCGATAGAAACAACGCCGCGAAGAAGGTGTGGGCGTGCCGGCCGATTTTGTTTTGTAGCTGCGTGCTGGTGGAAGAGGTAATGTCGTCGCTGGGCATGTGGTCGATGCACCGCAGCAGGTAGCCGACGATCTTGCGCACCTCACGACTGCGCGGGCCTTCAACCTGCGTGTTGCCCTGGGCCAGCAGCGCCAGCCCGACCACCGCCGAACAGCCAATGTCCGACGCCTGGCCGATATCGATGCCGCAACTTCCATCGCGCTGCATCGTCTTCAGCATCCACTTCACCCCGCGCTCGGCCGACTCTTCCGACTTGGCCGTGAACTCCTCGAAGGTGTGATCTTCGGCATCGGCATCGCTGTCGGCGGCCCACAATTTCGAGCCGGCGGTCATCGCCAGCGGTGTAGCCAATGCCAGCGGCGAAGCGGCCAACAACGTTCGACGAGAAATCGACATGGTTCTAATTCCTTTGCACGCCTTCGTCGCATTCCAAGAATAGACGCGTCGCCCCAAACGCCCGGTTGCCCAAACTTCTTGCCGCGGCCCAGCTTTGATTATCCGCGACTGCTATCACGGCGTCAAACGGGACGCGCATGTGCGGGCGTGGCTTGCATTTACGACGCGGGCACCCGGGATTTCGTTCCCCGCCGAGGGCGAAAAGTTCAACTTTGGTGTTGCCTGAATCGCCGTTTCGCTTGTAATCTTTTCAATCCACATGGTGGGTTAGGAAAGATTTTCACGCGGAATCACCCGCTTTACGTTCCCGCCAGGGTGATGCTTCGCGGTTGCGGCGGCGTTTTGACGGAAAAGTGCAAACTTATCGGTTTCGGCACGCCGGTCGCAGTGACTTGAGACAATTCGCACATTTGGCGGCGATTGCTTTGACAAGGAAGTCAAACAGCCGAGCCCAGTGGCGACCCAGAACGGATTCAGGGAGTACCAAATGCCCGCGCTTTTGATCGTTGGGGTGGCTTTCATCCAATGTTTGGGATTGGCCGGCCTGAGTTGGGCCCGCATGAGCATCGGCTCGCGAAGCCAACCGCTGGCCCAAACCGTCTTCTTCGCCTTGATGCTGCTGGTCGCCGCGACGGCCGCCATCTGCGTCAGCATCGGCAGCGCCCTCTGGCCCGTCTGCGGAGTCACGTTCGGCGTGATGATCATCGGAGTCACATTGTCATCCCGGCAGGAAGTGCAACCGGTTGTGTAGTTGCGTTAGAATGTTGCTTTTCGCTCGACGAAAAGCTGTTGTTCGCGGAGCGAACAACGACATTCCTTATATGCATCGGCGCACAACATGGAACCGCTCTCTCCCGGTCAGGCTTTGCGGCAAGCGGTCGCCCATGACTGCATTCAAGTTCCCGGTGCGCCCAACGCCTTGGCCGCGCGGTTAATTGAACGCTATGGCTTCGAGGCGATGTACCTTTCCGGGGCAGCAATGTCGGCCGGCGAATTCGCGTTGCCCGATGTCGGTCTGTTTACGCTGACGGAACTTGCCGAACAAACCAGACGGCTGACCGCGGCGGCGGGTGTTCCGCTGATCGTCGATGCTGATACCGGCTTCGGCGATGTGTTGAACGTTGAGCGGACCGTCTTCGAACTGGAAGCCGCCGGAGCCGCGGCCATTCAGTTGGAAGACCAGCAACTACTCAAACGCTGCGGTCACCTTTCCGGCAAGAGCCTCGTCGAACCGAAAGAGATGTGCGCCAAGATCGCTGCGGCTGCCGATGCCCGGGGTGACGACTCGCTGGTGATCATCGCCCGTACCGATGCCCGCGGTGTGGAAGATTTCGACGCGGCGGTCTTGCGCGCGAAGCAATACGTCGACGCCGGGGCCGATTGGATTTTCCCCGAAGCCTTACGCGACGAAAATGAGTTCGCCCGATTTGCCGATGCGTTCGACGTACCGTTGATCGCCAACATGACCGAGTTCGGCCAAAGCCCATTGCTGCCGGTCCGAACGCTGGCCGAACTGGGCTACGCCGCCGTGCTTTACCCCGTGTCGCTGCTGCGCGTCGCCATGCGAGCGATGGAAGCCGCCCTCGCCATGCTGTCGGCCGATGGGCATCAGCAAGAACTGATTGAGCTGATGCAAACCCGCGAAGAGTTATACGATCTGCTCGACTACGAAGACTTCGAGCAACGGGACCGGGAGTACTTCGGCGGCCCGCAATGAATTGCTGTAGGACGGGCACTCTTGCCCGGTCCACAACGGGCAAGAGTGGCCGTTTTACTTTGACTACCTCCGTAAATATTCGGTAGATGAGACGGGCGGTATTGGATAGAATAGGGTGAGGGGTTGAAAGTGCTTCAAGCGAATTGCGAAATTTCGGTCTTATGACCCGCATCCATCCACTGATCGCGAAGACCTTGCTGCTGGCGGCGGCTGTGATGTTGCCGGTTCAGTCGATGCATGGTGCGCTGCCTTGTTGGCGAACCGGCGGACAGGATTGCGACGCCCAAACCATAGCCGTCGAATGTGAATGTTGCCCGGCGGAAGGTCACATCTGCGATGTGCACGCCGCGCCATCGGCGGATGCAATTCAGCCGGACAGCGGACAGCAAGAAAGCTGCCCGCCGAACTGCATCTGCCGCAAGGCCCCGCCGCCGTTGCAAATGACAGCGGTGGAACGTTCTGAGGCAGCATCCTCGCCGCTCGCTTTCTTAGACTGCGAAGTGGACGATCTTTCGTCGATGAGCGCCCATCGGCATCAGGTGATCGGGGGCGACGACCGCGTTTGCTCTTCCGCGCGGGAAAACTGCGCGCTGCTCTCGCGTTTCACGCTTTGAAACGCCCGCGCAATTCGACCGTAGATCGCGTGTCTTCGCGCCCCCGGAAATCTTAGGCGCTTCGCCAGTCCAACACGGCTCACACCGATCGTGACCCATCCGTCACCCCGTATTGCGAGAACAAGATTATGAATGCGCGTTTCTGTACAAAGATCGCCATCGTGGCCGCGACTGCCGCGGCCGCGCTGGGATGCAGCCATCGCGGTGCCGACCAAGACCCAGCACCAACCGCCACATCGGTCTCCGTCGACGCTGCCAAATTCCAACTCGCCGAGGAACCTGAAGGGGCGATCGGTGTGATCCAGGCCCGGTCGGATGCCGAAGATGGTGACCCGGTCGTGCTGGTCGGCCGCATTGGCGGCAGCACTGATCCTTGGATCAAAGGCCGCTCGGCGTTCGTCATGGTCGATAGCTCGATGGTAGTGATCGAGGACGGCACCGAAGAGGCCGAAGGCGAAATCTGCCTGGAAGAATGTTGTGCAGCCCTCCGCAAGGATTGCACCACCCTGGTCAAATTTGTTGACGACGAGGGCCGCGTGCTCTCCGGCGACGCCCGCGAACTCGTCGACGCGGATGTGGATGATTTAGTCGTCGTCAAAGGCCACGTCGAGCGCGACGCCGAAGAAGGAGCCTTCGTCATCATCGCCGATGGCGTGCATGTGAAGCGGTAGCCAAGTAGGACGGGTTTGTAACCCGTCCAAGACCGGATTGACAATCCGGTCTACGAGGATTTAGCCATGTTCACCACCGGCTTACTCCCCTGGGAATACGGCGTGCGGAATTTGTTCCGCCGGCCGCTGCGCAGTGCGCTGACCCTGGGCGGGCTGACCACGGTGATTCTGTTGGTGCTGATCGTCGTGGCGTTCATTCGCGGG
The DNA here is from genome assembly GCA_937967755.1 of uncultured Planctomycetaceae bacterium. Classification (GTDB taxonomy): domain Bacteria; phylum Planctomycetota; class Planctomycetia; order Pirellulales; family Pirellulaceae; genus CALBTA01. The sequence goes on from CALBTA010000283.1 coordinate 3,910, forward strand.
TTGGAAGCTTCGCTGGCCGCCAGCGGCGGCGACGACGTGGTATTGGTTTACTCGCTCAGCAGCGGGGCCGACATTGAAAACTCGGCCATCCCCGCCCGCACGCCCGATCTCATCTCTGCAAGTCTGTCGGGCGTACACGAGCGCCACGGCGTGAAGCACGTTTCGCCTGAGTTGTACTTCGCAACGCGAATCGAAGTTGATTCCGCGAGCATCAAAGGGCTGGGGCTGGTCCGGGGGGTGACCCCGCAAGCGCCGCTGGTGCGCACCAAGGTACAGATCATCGACGGCGCGTGGCCCCAAGCCGGCGAGGTGTTGGTTGGACGGCTGGCGCATTCGAAACTCGGCGTACGCGAAGAAGACTTGGCCATCGGCAAGGAGGTAACGTTCGACGGCCGAACATGGAAAGTCTGCGGAACGTTCGCCGCCGGTGGTTCGGCGTTTGAATCGGAACTCTGGTGCCCGCTGCACGACCTGCAGACCGCCCTCAAGCGGCAAGACCTGAGCCTGGTCGCGTTGAAGTTGTCGTCGACGGGTTCGCTGGCCGATGTCGAAATGTTCTGCCTCGAACGGATTACGTTGGAACTGCAGGCCGTGTCGGAAGCGGCTTACTACGCATCGCTTCAGCAACACTATCAGCCCGTTCGTACGCTGGCTTGGGTCGTCGTCTGGCTCATCGCCGGCGCGGGAGTGTTCGCCGGCCTTAACACCATGT
>CALBTA010000284.1 GCA_937967755.1 uncultured Planctomycetaceae bacterium
GAGCAAATCGGCCTACTCGACTACACCGATCGTGAGATGATGCTTCAGGTCTTGCTGATGGGTCAGCAGCAAACCAGCAATCCCACTCTTGCAACGCGCATCGCTGATGTCGTTCTAACCGTTTGCGAGAAAATGCAACAGGAGAACTTGCTCAACTCTGAAACGGTCGCTGAAGCTGCCTCTCAGTCTCAGGCCATATTGCAACGTGGTGCATCGCGAGGTGATTTGGACGAACGCCAGCGCCGACTACATCAAAACCTGGTTGGGCGAGCAGGCGATATTTCCGCGGAGGTCGTGTCGGCAGCCGGAGACGGCAGTTTAGTCACAACGTTACGCCCATTTTGGGTAAATGCAATTTCGCTGTTTGGAAAAGGTGAAAGCGAACAAGCGCTCGAAGTGGTCGAAAAGGGTATAACCGCTGGTGCTGCAATGGACGAACCGCCCCGGGCGCAGATTCAAGAGTTACACCTGTTGGCCGCTCGCATACTAATGGCGGAAAACAGGTTGTCGGAAGCCGCGGATCACTTGGATCACCTCAAAGGCGAAGATCGCCTTGAGGGCTGGGGACATTTGCTCCGCGGCAACATGGCGCTGCGGGATGGAAACCACGCAGCGGCCCTTGTCGAATTGGAACTAGCGAATGGGAAGCTAGGCTCAACGCTTCAAGTTCACACCGGAATCGCCCGGGCGCTGCTTGGCCAGCGGCGGTGGCAAGAAGCAATCCCTCATTTGCAAGCGACGTTGAAGCCGGATGAAGATCTCTCGGAAGCAGACCAGGCTTGGCGGCGCCAGCGCTTTGGCTTTAACGACCGAGTTCACTTCGATCTGCTCAAGGCGAGGCTCGCGTTAGGTGATTGGGAAAACGCCCAAGAGAGCATTCGCCACCTCCGAGATACCGAATTCGCTCCGCAAGTTTGGCGGGTGGTGGTCAGATACCTTTGGGACAATGGTGATCGGGATAAGGCGCGGCGCTACTTGAAGTTATCAAGGGACAAGTTTCCTGATGATATTGATTTGGTCTTTCTTGATGCGAGCCTTCATGCCGAAGAGGGGAAGAGTTCGCGGGCCGATTTCACATTCCAAGACTTTGTCGGCGAACGTCCCGATGACGCGGTTCGAAGGTTAGCGCTTGCCCGCTGGCATCTCGGGGCCGAACAGGCTGACAAAGCGCTTCGAGAATTGAGCAAAGTGCGCGAGTTCACGATCACTCCCAAAGCCGAGAACACGTTGCATCTGTTAACCGCTCAGGCCTACTTCCAAAAAGGGCAATTCGATTTGGCGCGGCCCTCGGTCGAACGCCTGATCGCGAGCGACGACACGATTGCCGCTGGGTACCTTATGAAGACGATGATCCACGACGCCAAAGGCGAAGATGAGATTGCCGAGCAGTGGCTGAATAGGGCCAACGCTGCCAGCCGCACCAGAGAGGGAAGCGACCCGAAATCCGTGACCGCGATGAACCGAAAGGGCGAGCCTTTGGCCGCCATTGTCGTCAACACATTTTACTGGTAGCAGTTTGCTTCTCTGCCGGCGATGCCACTTACAATAGCGCGCCGCCGAAGCCCGTTTAGGCGTCGCCGAACAGTTGGGTTAACTTCTCATACCCAATCTTCAGCACCTCAGCCGGGTCGCGCTTCCAAAGCTGTGGGTTGAACAGTTCCAGGCTGACGGTCCCTTGGTAGCCGATTTGTTTCATGATGGCGATCTCGGCGGCCAAATCGATCGGGCCTTCACCCGGCATGACGCGGTTGGGGTCGGTCTGGGTGGTGGCGGGCATGTTCGGGTCGGCATCGTCGATGTGCCAGTGGCTGATGCACTCGGGCGGGATCGTCTTCAGCAGCTCGAGCGCGCCTGCGGCATCTTCGCTTGCGTTCCAAGTGTGAAAAGAATCGTAAATCAATGTGGCGTCGCCATCGTCAACATCGCGAACCACCTGCCAGGCGTGGGCCAACCCAAACGCCGATCGGAAGAAGCTGATGTACTCGAACGTCGGCCGGCAGCCAACTTGCCGGCCGATCTCCAGCAAATCTTTGTACCGCCGCGTGAGTTGTCCCAAATCGCAAGGCTCGCGCGGCGGGGTGGCCACCAGGAAGGGCGATCCCAGGCGGGCGGCCAGTTCCAGCCGGCGCTTCGTTTCATCGAGCGCCAGGTGATACTCCAACTCGCTCGCCTCGCCCCAGTTGCGAACGGCGATGGTGCAGGGAACGATCAAGCCGTAGTCGGCGAGCGCCTTTTCAACGTCACGAACCTCACCGCCCTTGCCGATGTGCTCGTACAGATCGTTAATCCACAGTTCGACGCCGCGAAAACCGGCCTCGGCAGTCAGGCGAATCTTGTCCAGCAGCGGTTGCGGCTTGATCGTGCTGGTATTCAAACAGAAGGTGAACACGAGCGGCCCGCTCCTAGGCGATGTCGTTCCTGCGCGGCTTCCCGTTGGAGGCCCGGCTCTTTTCCATCACCACGCAGTTCCCGCGGGCGTTGTATTCCACGTACGACATAAAATTGCGCATCAGCATGATGCCCCTGCCTGAAGGTACTTCCAAATTCTCTTCATCGGTCGGATCAGGCACGTCGCTAGGCGTAAAGCCGCTGCCTTCGTCTTCAATCTCAATCCGCAGGCGGTCTTCCGCAAGCTTGCACGAGAAACGGACTTGCTTACCCGTGTCTTCCTTGTTGCCATGCCGGATGGCGTTGACCAGCGCCTCTTCCACGGCGAGGTGGATCCCGAACAAATCCTCCTGCAGCCAATCAACCGCTTCGAGCTTGGCTAAGAAGCTATCCATCACTTCGCGGCCGGCCAGGCAATCGCTGGGAATTGCTGTCTCAAGCAATACGTTCCAGTCGTTGGGGGCCATAGTTCTCCCGGCGAAAACGCCAAGTGGTAAAGTTGATGCCGCGCGAAGCGCGTTTGCGGCGGCGAAGTTGCCTCAATTCTCGTTGGGAAAAGTACGGCCCATCCAGTTCCGGTGGTCGGCCGTTGAAAAGTGAAACGCCGGCCGCTAGTACGCAGCCAGCGCGTCGTCTTCGGTCTCTTTGATGTCGAAAAGGTTGTTCAGCTTCGTGATCGCGAAAACTTCGTAGATTTGAGGGCGGATATTGCAAAGCTTCAGCTTACCCCCGGCTGCCTTTACCTTCTTGTCCAGGGTAATCAACTTCCCCAGCGCGGCGCTGGAGAGAAACTCCACGTCGGAAAAGTTGAGCAAGATCGAGTTCTGATCGTCGGCTTCTGCCAACGCGAACAATTCCTCGCCCAACTCTCCGATGGCCGCTTCGTCCAATATCTTCCGGTCGATGAAGCGAACGACGCTAACATCCCGCACTTCATTCACTTCGATCCGCCGATAATCGGCCATTGAAGATTCTCCCAAATCAAATCCACAAGCAGTGATTGCACCCGCGGCCAGAACAGCCGCTACCTGTGATCATTGTTGGTAAGGCGGGAACCTATGTCAAGCCAGACAAACGACTTAGAACCTATCTGAAAGCGTCGTACTTAGTATGGAT
>CALBTA010000285.1 GCA_937967755.1 uncultured Planctomycetaceae bacterium
AACACGATATCGGCGAAGTAGGAGTGGGTCACCGACACCCCCATCAGCGCCAACGTCAAATTCAACATCGTCCAGGCGACGACCGGCCGGGTGAAGAACCGGCGGTAGATAAACATGAAGATCAAAACCGCCAGCGATCCCACGCTGTAGGTCACCGGGCCGGTCCAGTAGTTCACCAGGTTTTGAATGAACCCGGGAACGGAGATCCATCGCATCATCTCCATGTCGCCGCTGTAAGCCAGCGGAGACATCATGACGAAGATCAGACTGACGCACAGCCAGACCATGCCCGCCCTGGCTTTATCGAGAACTTGCCACAGGTAGAACGCGGCGACGGCGTTCATCAAGCCCAGCAACAGATAGTACGTCCCCAGGAAGCTGGCGATGCTATCGAGAAATTCGGCGTGTGACAGTCCGTGCATTTAGTCGTAGCTTTGTCTTAAAGCGGCCCGCTAATGCCGCCGTCTTTCCGCACCCGCCAGAAGTGAATCGCCAACAACAGGGCGACCGCCAGCGGAATGAAAATGCAATGCAACACATAGAACCGGTTGAGCGTTTCCTCGCCCACGAAGCGCGCACCGAGTAACCCAAAGCGCGCATCGCTCCCGCTAGTGATCATATCTATACCGCCAACCGTCAACAATTGCGCGCCGGGACCTTCACTTCCCAGCAGCGGGGTCGCCCGGGCCATGTTCGAACCGACCGTAATCGCCCAAATCGCCAACTGGTCCCACGGCAGCAGGTAGCCGGTGAAGGAAAGCATCAGCGTCAACAGCAGCAGGATCACCCCGACCACCCAATTGAACTCGCGCGGCGGCTTGTAACTGCCGGTCAGGAACACGCGGTACATATGCAACCAGACGGTAATCACCATCGCGTGCGCACCCCAGCGGTGGAGTTCGCGCAGAATCCCCATCGAGGTCACATCACGCAGGGCGAGGATGTCGTTGTAAGCCCATTCCAGCGTCGGCCGGTAATAAAACATCAGCAGCACGCCGGTCACCGTTTCGACCAGAAACAGAAAGAACGTCACCCCGCCCATACACCAGGTGAAGCTGAGGGCGATGCCCTGTTTCTTGATCGAAACGGGGTGCAGATGCAGGAAAAAATTCGTCAGCATCACCACGATGCGGTTCCGACGGTCGGTCGGCATCGGGTGGCGAAAAACGCTCTTCCAGATCTGCGAATTACGAATTATCTCGCCGAGAGACGGCATTGAAACGCTCTAGCTGTACGTTGTTATCAGGGCTTTTTGAATTTCTTCAGCTATACATTCACGAACGAACTGGCGTCCGTCCATTGACCTTTTTCTTCCTGGAATGTCTTACTCTTATCCACTTCCAACTGCCCGTCATCGGCGACCTTGATGGCGTAGCGCTCCAGCGGCCGCGGGGCGGGGCCTTCGAAGTTGACGCCGTCTTTGTAAAAACCGCTGCCGTGGCAAGGGCACTTGAACTTCTGCTCGGCCTCCAGCCAGTTCGGCGTGCAGCCCAGGTGGGTGCAAACTGTCTTCAACGCGAAGATGACTTGGGCACCGTTGTAAAGCGCGTTGACCACCCAAACACCGAATTGGGCCTTGAACTTCGTTTCGACGAATTCCGGCGCGAAGTTGCCAGGCGGGCCGACTTTGAACCGGGTCGGCGGCTCGGTCAAAATGTTTGGGAACATGAAGCGGGCGAAACCAAGTGTCCACAACAAGTGCGTCAGCCCCAGCGCTGTGAAACCGAAGGCCAAATACGAACCGAGAAAGACCCCGAAGAAACCACGGCGCGATTCTTCATCTTCGCTGCGCGTTCGTGCTGCCGGAGGGCGGGCGTAGTCTGGCTTGGCCGGCATGGGCGGCGCTGATTTCTTCGCCGGCGTAGCTTTATCTGCGCCGGCATCCTTTTCTCGAGCCGCCAATTCCGCCTTGGTAATCGGCCCCGATTTATCGTCCTTGCGCGCCGCCGCCAAAATACTAGCGGTATCCTTCGGTCCCGAAGGCTTCGCCGCTTGCGGCTTCGCCCCCTCGGCAGCAGGTTTTGCTTTCGATTTAGGTTTGGCAGACGGTTTCGCTTTCGCCGCACCCCCTTCGGATTTCTCACCCCGGGCGGCGGCTAACATCTCCGCGACCGACATGCTGCCCGCCGGTTTCGCAGTTGCTGGCTTGGAAGCTGGTTCTTCCTCGGCCGCTGGGGCGGGAGCACTTCCTTCACCGGAATCCGACGCCCGAGCAGCAGCCAGCATCTCAGCAACCGACATGCTACCCGGCTTGCCAGCCGCCGGTGGCTTCGCCGTCTTTTCTTCCGCCGCGGCCTTAGGCGCAGGCTTTGATTCCTCCGAAGCGGCTTCCCGCTCCGGCGCAGTGCCGCCTTCACCCCCATCCGCTTTGCGAGCGGCGGCCAGCATATCCGCGACCGACATATTTTCACGGTCTGCCATGCGGCAATTCAGCAGGATAACTGCTGTGTAATAAAGTAGTGTCGGCGACCCTTTGCCAAAGGCGGCTTAAAATCGCTTAAGTCACTGCTGTTAAACGACTTACGGCACGACCAATACTTTGTGACTTTTTTCACGAACTCCCACCAGACATTTTCACCGAGTAGCCCCGCTTGTCAACCCTGCTCGAACCCTGATGCGTGCCAAGGGATTTCACGGGCGTGGTGATTCTAGCAATGCAATCATGTTTTACGAACCCCTGTGACCGGCATCTGAGCGTTTTTCTTCGCGCTTTTTTTGTGCGGAAACGCGCGCTGGTTTCGCTGTGTCCCTGGCAGCGTCTAAAATCGATTTGGTAACGGGGGCTTCTAGCCACCGTGGATAATTTACGATGGCTGGAAGCCCCCGCTGCGATCCGCGCTAACAACAACTCAATAAGCATGAACGTTTTGGTCATTGGCTCTGGAGGGCGCGAACACGCATTGGCTTGGAAATTGGCCCGAAGCCCTAGTACTTACCGCGTTTTCGTCGCCCCAGGTAACGCCGGAACGGCCGAAGATGCCGAGAACGTTGATATCTCTCCGACTGACGCTGCGAAGTTGGTCGAGTTCGCCCGGGAAAACAAAGTTGGCTTAACGGTCGTCGGTCCCGAAGCGCCGTTGGCCGCGGGCATGGTCGATGCGTTTACCGAAGCGAATCTCCCGGTCTTCGGGCCGAGCAAGCGGGCGGCGCAACTGGAAGCCAGCAAAATCTTCTGCAAGAAGTTGCTCCGCAGCGCCGACATCGCCACGGCGGATTACCGCACCTTCCGCGACGCCGACAGCGCGCGACGTTACGTGATGGAACGGTACGAGTTGGAAAACCAGGTACCGGTCGTCGTCAAGGCGGACGGGTTGGCGGCGGGCAAAGGCGTGATGGTTTGCTCAACACGGAACGAGGCGCTCGAAGCGATCGAGCGGATCGCCGAAGCCCGCGAGTTCGGCGATGCAGGCGACCAACTGATGATCGAGGAAAAATTGATCGGACCTGAAGCACGTGTTCTGGCGATCACAGATGGGCGCACGATCATCACCTTACCGCCAGCCCAAGATCACAAGCCGGCCTTCGACGGCGGCAAAGGCCCCAACACCGGCGGGATGGGCGCATACTGCCCCGCGCCGGTCATTACCGATCACATGCTGGCCAAGATCGAGGAGCACGTGCTGGTGCCGACGGTGCACGCCATGAAGCGAAACCGCACCCCCTTCCGCGGCGTGCTGTACGCCGGATTGATGATTACCAACCAAGGCCCTAAGGTACTGGAATACAACGTTCGCTTCGGCGACCCTGAATGCCAGCCAACGCTGATGCGGCTGAAAAGCGACCTGGCCCAGTTGCTGCTGGCCGCGGCGGAAGGCCGGCTCGACCAACTGCCACCCCTGGAATGGGACGACCGCCCGGCGGTTTGCGTGGTGATGGCCAGCGAAGGTTACCCGGGTTCTTACGAGAAGGGCAAACCAATCCGCGGCCTGGCCGACGCCGCCCAGCTTGAAGACGTGAAGGTCTTCCACGCCGGAACGACGACCGACGAGCAAGGCAACGTCGTCACCGCCGGCGGACGCGTACTCGGCGTGACCGCGCTGGGCAACAGCATCGCCAACGCCAAACTGGCCGCGTACACGGCCGTCAAAAAGATCCGCTGGGAAGGTGCCTGGTGCCGCAAAGACATTTCCGACGAAGCCTTGCATTGAGTTTGTGTGGCTGAGTTGGGCAGGTGTGCGACAATGGGCAGATAACGCTACTCCCTACAGAGGAAGAGGTTCTGCGTGAAGGCTTCATTGTTACAAACCGTTTTGTTGTCCCTCAGCATCTGTGTTGGGGCTGGCGCTCAAGAGAACGTTGCCGCCAGTTTGGAATCGGCCTCTCCGCGGATCGTAACGACAAAAGGACTGATCGACTTCATGCGGCCGGAAGATGCTGTGCAACTGGTTGGTGATTCCGGATCGGCGATGGTTCCTGAATCGCACTACAAGTCGCAGTGGACTTTCCAAGACGGCGTGCTGACCGCTTCGCCGAAGTGGGATAGCGTGGTCACGCCCGAGGCTTATCAGGACTTCCGCATGCACGTGGAGTTCAACGTCAACGATGCCGGTGATGTTCCGCGCGAGAAGAACGGGAACTCAGGCGTCTATATCCAGCAGCGTTACGAGTTGCAGATCCTCAACTCCTTCGGCGTGGCTGAAGCCGATTTCAACAACCGGGATTGCGCTTGCCTGTACGGGATGAAGAAGCCTGACAAGCTGGTTTGCAAACCGGCGGGCCAATGGCAAAGTTTTGATATCGCATTTCGGGCCGCCCGGTTTGATGGAGACCAGAAGACCGAAGACGCGCGAATCACCGTATACCACAACGGCGAACTGATTCACGACGACTTTGTGCTCAAGCGGCAAACGGGCGTGGGTAAGAGAGAGGAGCACTCGGCGAGGCCGATCAAATTGCAGGGGCACCACAACCAAGTGCAGTTCCGCAACATTTGGATTGAGCGTTTGTCGTTGGGCGAGGATGGGGAAGGAGACGCGATTCCGCAAATCACCGCCAGCGGAAAGACGCTGCCGCTGCGGGGCGAAACGTTCAAGCTGAACGGGTCGGACGCGTTTATCATCCTGCCGAGAGATGCCCGCGGGGCGAAAGCCGACATCCCTTGGGTGTGGTACGCACCGACGCTCAACGGTCTGCCTGCCCAAAGCGAAGTGTGGATGTTCGAAAGATTTCTCAAATCAGGCATTGCCATCGCCGGCATCGACGTGGGCGAATCGTACGGCAGCCCGGTTGGAAGAAAAAAGTATACCGAGCTGTATAACTACCTGACCACTTCGCGCACGTTCAGCGGCAAGCCCTGTCTGCTGGCCCGCAGCCGGGGCGGGCTAATGCTTTATAGTTGGGCGGCCGAAAACGCCGGCTCGGTTGCTGGAATCGCCGGAATCTATCCCGTCTGCAACATCGCGAGTTACCCCGGCATCGAACGTGCCTGTGGGGCCTACGGACTATCTGCGCGCAATTGAAAGAGAAGCTAAGCGAGCACAATCCGGTCGACCGCTTGGCTTCCCTGGCCGAGGCGGGCGTTCTCATCTTCCACATTCACGGTGACGTCGACAAGGTCGTTCCACTGGAAGACAACTCCGCCCTCGTCGCCAAGCGCTATCGAAAGCTGGGTGGCGAAATGGAACTGGAAGTGGTCAAGGGCCAAGGCCACAACATGTGGGACGGCTGGTTTCAGTCGGAAAGGCTAGTCGCGTTCGTTTGCAACGCACTGGGGCGGCCGTTGCTCGCGGAGGCATCGCCAGAAGTTGAACCTGATGGATCGACGAATTAGCACACAACAATTGAGCGGCAAGGCGCTAGCCGCCGGTATGTGGCGACTCACCCGCGGGTAGCGCCTTGCGGCTCATGCCAGCTTTGCAGCTTTTCGGCCGCGTGTTCGTAGCCGATTTCGATTAGTTCATCGAGTGCGTGCCAGTCGCGCAGGCGGAATTTAGTTACCGGCGGTTCGAGGTACAAGTCAACTTGCTTGCGGACCTTCGCGCCGGCGGTCGCCTGCGAAATCCATGCGGTTTGCATCAGGATGCTGCCGATACCGGGGACGTTCAGCGTGCGGGCGAAGGGGTTCAACTGGCTGAGCAGGACTTTCCAGGGTGAGATCATGTCAGGGTAATCGTCGTCAAGCGGCAGCTCGGTATCAGGCGTGACGCTGACGGCGATGACCGGGCCGCGGCCGAGGCCGAGCATGATGTCGGCCGGCAAATTGTTCACAACGCCGCCATCGACCAACACTTCCCGCTGGTAAAAAACGGGCGGGCCGAGGCCCGGCACCGCGATGCTCGCCCCAACCCATTGGTGGGCCAGGCCGCTGGTGTGTGTCATGCCGATCGATTGCGTCAGGTTCGTCGAGCAACAATAAAAAGGCAGCGGGAAATCCTCGATCCGCATTTCGCCGAACAGTTTCATCAGCATCCGTTTGTAGCGCCGCCCGCGCAGCAGCGCCATGATCGGTACGGTGTAGTCGTCCAGCGAGCCGCCCGTGATGAACGCGGCCCGGCAGTTGTCGCGAATTTGCTCCCAAGACCAGCCGGCCGCCGCTTGCGCCGCGACGATTGAACCCATGCTGGTGCCGCCGACCAGATCGATGGGAACGTTCGCTTCTTCGAGAGCCTTAAGCACACCGATATGTGCGAAGCCGCGAGCGCCGCCGCCACCCATGACCAGCCCGATCGCTTCGCGCGTGAGCATCCGCGCCAGGTGAGCCAAGTCGCCATCGTGATGCAAGTCGATGTGATGGTGCGCGCCGACTTGCAGCGTATCCAGCCAAGACTGCGTGCCCGCAGGCGACTGTTTGTCGCGGTCGTACAGCAACACCAGCTCCGTCCGGCAGGCCGCCTCCTTTCCTTGCGCGAGCAACTGCGCCAGGCCGGCCGAGACATCGCACGTTTGGCAGCCCCGCCCAACGATCAACACCAAATCGGCCTGGCGAAGGCAAAGCTTCGTCCACTCCGAAGGTTGCGGTTCGGCGACGTAGACCAACAGGTCGTGTTCCAATTCTTGCTCGTGCAACCAGCGCGGCACTTCGCGTTCGATGTAACCGGGATCGTTTTCGGCAGCCGTTTGATCGAGGTATTGATCGACCGCGTCGGCGTCCAGCCGCCGGACTTTGTGACCGGCGGAGGTCAACGCGCTCGCCAGCCGCGCGGCCAGTTCGACGGTCGGCACACTTTCATCGGCAGGCAGCAACGCAATCGCCGACATCCAACCTTGCCCCGGCTGCAGTTCGGGGTGTTGCAGACGGTAGACCATCAGCCGGGCTATGTCGAGCATGGCCACCGGGTTGGTCGCCAGGGCCGCTTCGAAACCTTCCTTGGAGAGGCGGAGCAGTTCGGTGTCGCGAACCGCCGCAACGGTTGCCGAACGGGGTTCGCCGGTCAGGATCGCCATCTCGCCCACTAGCTCGCCGCGGCCCATTTCGCGAACCGTCCGCTGCGTATCGCCATCGGAAATCATCACTCGCAACCGCCCGTAGGCGATCACGTACAGGCAATCGCCGCCATCGCCCTGGGCGAACAGGGTCTCGCCGCCGCGAATACGCTCGACGGTCATTTGCGACTGCAAGTGCGCCAGCGTCTCGCGCGACAAACGGCTGAAGACCGAAAAGCCTTCAAGCGTCTCCAACGGCACGCCGGTCGAATGCGGGAAAGAGTCGTTCATCTAGGTAAAGCATATGTCGCTGTGAAACACCCGATTGCGTCCACGCTCTCCCACGCTCGGCGAGGGCGCGTTAGCATAGTGTGGCACGTAGCAGCGGGGGCTTCTAGCCACCGTATAGTCCGGTCACTTTGTGCCCCGACATGCGGGTTTCGGAGAACCTCGCCTACAGATGGGAGGCAAACGCTTGTTTCAACTGGTCGCCACCGGCCCAGAAGCGGGGCAGTCGTTCAGTCGTGCTGTGCCAGAGGGTGCCACGATCCGGCTGGGGCGTGCGCCGCGGGTGGGCTGGCAAGTGCCGTGGGATCTGTACATCTCGCGCGAGCACGCCGATATCCACCTGGCCGAAGACAAGCTGCGTGTCGAGTGCATTTCCGAGGCGACCAACCCGGCGTACTACTTGGGGCAGCCGCTGCGCGAATTCGATGTGTCGGTCGGCGAAGAGTTTCGCATCGGCAAAACGACGTTCAAGCTGACGAAGATTAACTTCTCGACGCCGGCCGAAGGATCGATTGTCGAGCGAACCTTCAGCCGCGTTGACCTGAAAACGCAGCGTTTCGAAAACGCCGACCACCGCCTGGAAGTGCTGTGTGATTTGCCTTCGGTCATTTCGGTCGCCGATACCGATGAAGAGTTCGGACAAGGGCTGGTGCGGTTGTTGTTGGCTGGAATTCCGCACGCTTCGGCGGCGGCCGTCGCGCAGTTCGATCTGGATGACGACCCCGATGCCCGTTCGCCCGCGAAGCTGTACTGGGATGCGAAGGAAGACGCCAAGATGCGTTTTCGGCCGAGCCACCGGCTGATCAAGGCGGCCCTCGATTCGGGCGAGACGAAACTGCACACTTGGGCCGAGTCGGACGACGACGACCCGAACTTTACCGTGACGGCCGATCTCGACTGGGCGATCTGCACGCCGATTGTCGAACCGGCTTGCCACGGCTGGTGCCTGTACTTAACCGGCAAGTTCAGCAGCGGCATTCGCAGCGAGAAAGATTTGCGCGGCGACGTGCGCTTCGCCGAGTTGATCGCCCAAACCACCGGGGCGATCCGCAAGGTGCAACGGCTCGAACAACAGCAAACCGGCCTGCGGCAATTCTTTTCGCCCACGGTAATGCGGGCGCTCAGCGGGCCAGATGCGGAGGAACTTCTCAAGCCGACGCAGCGTGAAATCACCGTGCTGTTCTGCGACATCCGTGGATTTTCGCGGAAGAGCGAAGACTCGGCCGACGACCTGACCGGCTTGATGCAGCGTACCAGCGAAGCCCTCGGTTTGATGACCCGCGAGATCATCGCCCGCGACGGGGTGATTGCTGATTTTCAAGGCGATGCGGCGCTGGCGTTTTGGGGTTGGCCGATCGCGCCGGAGGACGGCCCGCTGCCTGCCTGCCGGGCCGCGCTGGCGATTCAACTGGAACTTGAGCAAGCCCGCGACGACCGCGACCACCCGCTGTCGGGCTTTCGGGTGGGCATCGGCATTGCGCATGGGAAAGCGATCGCCGGCAAGCTTGGCGCGCCCGAACAAGCGAAGGTCGGTGCGCTGGGGCCGGTGGTCAATTTAGGCGCTCGTCTGGAAACGATGACCAAGCAGCTTGGCGTACAAGTCTTGATCGACGGCCCGACGCTGGAGTTCGTCCGCAAACGCCTGCCGCCTGAGGAAGGCCGCTGCCGGCGGATGGGAAAGGTGTTGCCTTACGGCGTTTCGACAGCGCTGCAAGTTGCCCATTTGCTTCCGCCCCAGGCGGACGAGCCGCGGGTCGATGCCGAGGGCATTGGCAACTTCGAGGCAGCGTTCGACGCGGTCGCCCAGGGGGATTGGCCGACCGCCTTGGAACTGCTCGAAAACGTTCCCGGCCCCGATCGGGCGAAAGATTTTCTGACCGTTTTTATCGCACAAAACAACTACGAACCGCCGCCTGAATGGGACGGGGTAATCAAGTTGCCGCGGAAGTAGACGCTCTCTTGTAGGACGGATTGCCTATCTGCCCGAAATGTGGAATGGACGACATTCGGAACAACACAAGCGAGCCGCCCAAAGCAACTTGGGCATTGATCGCGTTGGCCCTATTCTTGCCATCGGCCGTAACCTGGGTCTACTTCATCGCCTTGGCCGACGCGGCCGCGCAAGGGGCGGCGTCCGCAATTGGCAAGGGAGTGCAGTTCTCGCTGCCGGTGGTCTGGGTCTTTTGGATCTGCCGCCAAAAGCCGCAGTGGCGCTGGCCAGAGATGACTGACCTGTTGTTAGGCTTCGCCAGCGGCACGGCCATCGCCTTGGCGATGGCCGGTCTGTATTTCTTCTGGATGCGGCATGAGCCGTTATTCATCACGGCGATCGAGCCGATCCGCAATAAGGTCACCGGGTTCGGCATCGACGCCCTGTGGAAGTACTTGGCGCTAACGGTGTTCTACGCGTTGGTACACTCGCTGCTGGAGGAATATTACTGGCGCTGGTTCGTCTTCGCACAATTGCGCAAACTTATTCCGCTGACGCCGGCGATTGTCATCAGCAGCATCGCCTTCGCCGCACACCATGTGTTGGTGCTGGGGCACTACTTTGGCTACATGTCGGTGCTGACCTGGCTGTTCTCACTCGGCGTCGCCATCGGCGGAGTGATTTGGGCCTGGCAGTTCGAACGAACCGGCCGGCTCTGGGGCATCTGGCTCAGCCATTTGCTGGTTGACGCCGCAATCTTCCTGATCGGATTGCACCTGATTGGGGATTTGATGTAAACCTGAGGGAGGACGCACCTTCCCTCTCCCATTGGGAGGGAGCAGCCAACTCGCCCTTCTCTCTCCTCTCTCTCTTCTCTCCTCCC
>CALBTA010000286.1 GCA_937967755.1 uncultured Planctomycetaceae bacterium
TTCGTTGGAATTGCTCTACCATGAGAAGCCAACGGCCATTCTGTACTGGATGCCGTACTGGACCTACACGCTGCTCAGCCACCTGGTGAAAGTTCCGTACATCACGCTGGCCAATCTGTTGGTGGCTGAAACGTTGACGCCCAAGAACCCGCAGCCGTGGGATCCCGACGGCCCCAAGGCGGATGAGCCGGTCTTCCCCGAATACCCAACGACCAAAGACAAGTCCGACCGCATCGCCGGGCACATCATTCAATGGCTAACAAATGATGTCAAGCACGCTCACGTCGCCGCCCGATTGGAAACGCTGAAAGCCGAAGTCGCCCACGGCGGGGCATCCACCAGCGCGGCGAGCTATATTCTCGACCAGCTGCGACAAATCGAATCGCCCACTCCGCAGCCGCACTACCAAATGGCGCGCTCGGCGTAAGGCTCAGTACGACGGTCTTCCAAGTTCCGGTGGGCAGCTACGAATACATCCGTATAATTCGTGTGTTTCTTTCTTTGTTCCCCTACCACTGGCAACATGTTCGGCGCTCCCAACCGTACCGACTACGACCTCTGCTTTTCCGTGCTGGGCATTCCTGTGCGCGTGCATCCGATGTTTTGGCTGGTCTCGGCCATTCTCGGTTTCGGCGGCGGCGATCCGGCCCACATCATGATTTGGATCGGCGTGATGTTCGTTTCGATCCTGGTCCACGAATTGGGTCACGCCTTCACGATGCGTTACTTCGGCTTCAACCCGTCGGTTGCCCTGTACGCCGGCGGCGGGTTGGCGATGTATCAAAGCGTCGACTCGCCCTGGTCTTCCTACGGCGTGAACCATCCCCGCCGCGAGTCGCCCTGGACCAGTATCATCATTTCAGCCGCCGGCCCAGCCGCCGGTTTTGCGCTGGCGACGCTGGTGATTATCGGCGTGATCGCCGGCGGTATTTCAGACTCTCTACTAGGTGAACCGGATGCCACTGCGGAAATTGCATCCGCCCAGACTGAACAACAACCTGAAAGCGAGTTGGGTGAACAGACCCCCCCTGGGAAAGCAGCTTCGGATAAGCCCAACGAGCTGCTCATGGTCTTCATCTTCTACATGCTGTTTATCAACATCTTCTGGGGACTGGTAAATTTGCTTCCCATCTACCCGCTCGACGGCGGGCAGATCACGCGTGAAATTGTCAAGATGATCAACCCCTACGACGGCGTGCGTATCTCGCTGTGGATTTCACTCGTAACCGCAGCAGGCGTGGCGATCCTGGGGATCAATATCACCATGTTCATCACGTTCATGTTCGGCTACTTCGCGTTCATGAATTGGCAAATGCTGCAAGCAACCGGCGGCGGCTTTGGCGGTGGTGGTTTCGGAGGCGGCGGCGGTTACGGCGGTGGCGGAAGACCGTGGTAGTCGCGGGGGCTTCTAGCCACCGTCAACAATTTGATGCTTCGATTTTCAAAGAAGCTCTACCTTGCTTGGTGTGTCGTCCGTCGTGGGCGCAGTACAACTGCGTCTTACGCATCCATTTACGGTGGCTAGAAGCCCCCGCTACAAACCATGTCATCCACCCCATACCCCACCACCAGCGAAGCCGCTTCTCAGCAGCCAACCGACACAAGCGCCGCGCGCACTCGCCTGGTCGTCCTCGGGGCCAGCAACGTCGCCCGCGGCATCGCCACGGTGGTGCAAACGGCTCGCTCCACGTTGGAAGGTCCGTTCGATCTGATGGCGGCACTCGGCCACGGGCGTTCCTATGGGCGGGGATCTTGGGTGCTTGGGCGTTGGCTGCCGGGCATCGTAGATTGCCACCTGTGGAGCGATCTGGCGAAGCGCGACGAAGGCTTGCCCGCCACCGCACTGGTCACTGATGTGGGTAACGATATTCTCTACGGGGCTTCGACCGATCAAATCATCGGCTGGGTCGAAACCTGTTTGCAGCGACTGCAACAAGCCGATTGCCGCATCGCGATGACCGGCATCCCGCTGGGCAGTTTGCAAAAGATGGGCCGCTGGGAGTTTCCGCTGTTTCGCACCATCCTCTACCCCGGCTGCCGGCTGACGTTTGACGACGCCCTGGCAGCATCGGAGCAACTCGCCCAATCGCTGCAATCACTTGCCGGCGACTACAATGTGCAATTCGTTGACCCTGACATCACCTGGTACGGGCACGACCGCATCCACATCGCCCGGCGATCGCAGTCACCCGCTTGGCAGGCGTTTATACAGGTTCTTGGCGAAGCCGCGAGCGGCGATCGCTTTCGCGATGCTGCGGACGAATCACCCGGTAGCCATGACACGTCCGGCTCGTGGCGCGAGTTCTTCAACATCCGCCGCCTCACCCCGCATCACCGCAAACTTTTCGGCTTCCCCCAAGGCCGCCAGCAACCCGCCGGCCGGTTGAAAGACGGCACTCGCGTATCGCTTTATTAGCGACGGAAGGTGCAACTGTCGGTTTGTCGGGGACCACATTTCAATTTGCCAGCAAGCCATCAGGGGGAGTTGAAAATTCAGCCCGGCTTGCGGACGGCCGCCGGCGAATCCGTCGCCCACACACCCACTCGGCAAACGTGGTACAGTGTCGTTTTGGCGCAGAACTGCTGGGACCATGAGACTGTTGAACCGTTGTGAGTACTGCGAAGTCATTTGCTCGTTCGATTTCGGGGACCGGCCGGTTCCTGCAGCGGCAGGTTTGGCTGTGGCCGATCCTGGCCGCGGTTGTGCTGGCCGGCGTCGGGTGGTACCTGCGCGGGGCGGTCGAAACGGCGATGAAGGAGAGCCTGGCGGAAAATCTAAATTCGATCCGAATTGCTGAAGTGGCAGCGTTGGAATTGTGGCTGATCAACCAAGAGGATGCCGCCGATGCGATCGCCGGCGACCCGGACGTTGAGGAGTTGATTGAGGATCTCACGGCGCTGGCGGATGACGAGGAAGTTGACAACAAAGCCCTCGCGGCGGAGCCAGGTCAGCGTGAGTTGCTCGTCGCGATGACGCCCTGGATGGAAGCTCACAACTATCCCGGCTATGCGGTGGTCAATCGCGAAGGACGGATTGTGGCTTCCAACCATACCGAGATGATCGGGCGGTACGACGTGCCGATTCCCGAAGGATTGATCGAGAAGATTTTCGACGGCAAGACAACCGTCACCCCGCCATTCAAAAGCGCGCTGTTGATGCGCGACAAAGACGGCGTGATGAAACCGGAACTGCCAACCATGTTCGTCGTCGCCCCGGTGGTTGACGACGATGAGGAAGTGATCGCATTGCTGGGCATGCGGATTCGGCCTGAAGACCAATTCACGCAAATTTTACAAATCGCCCGGCCCGGCGAGACTGGTGAGACGTATGCGTTCAACCGCGAAGGAGTGATGGTTTCCAACAGCCGCTTTGACGGGCAGCTTAAACAGATTCGCTTGTTGCCAGAGGATAAGAATTCGATCCTGAACATTCAACTGCGCGACCCGCAAGTGAACATGCAACGGGGCGAGCAGCCGAAACTGCTGACCAGCGAGCAGCCGCTGACGCGGATGGCCGCCGATGCGATTGACGGAACGGTAGGGTACGACGTGGAGGGCTACCGCGACTACCGCGGCGTGCCGGTGATCGGCTCGTGGCAGTGGCTGAAAAAGTACGATTTCGGTGTCGCAACAGAGATCAATGTCGCCGAGGCGTACCGCCCGCTGTACATATTGCGGCGAACGTTTCTCGCTTTGCTCGGGATTCTGGTGCTTTGCTCTTTGGGCTTGCTGCTTTACGCGTTCTTCAACGCCAGGTCGCAACGCGAAGCCCGCCGTGCGGCACTGCAAGCGCAGGAACTTGGCCAGTACAAGCTGGAAGAAAAATTGGGGGCAGGCGGAATGGGTGTCGTCTACCGCGGGCATCACGCGATGTTGCGGCGGCCAACGGCGGTGAAGTTGCTCGACCCGGAAAAGACAACCGACGCCGCAGCGGCCCGGTTCGAGCGGGAAGTGCAGGCGACCGCGGTATTGAATCATCCGAATACGATTGCGATTTTCGATTACGGCCGCACACCCGAGGGTGTGTTCTATTACGCGATGGAACTGCTCGACGGGTTGGAGTTAGACGAGTTGGTCGAACGGCATGGGCCGCAACCAGCCGGCCGGGTCGTGAAGTTGTTGCGGCAAGTTTGCGCGTCGCTGGCTGAGGCCCACGCGGCCGGTTTGATTCACCGCGACATCAAGCCTGGGAACATCGTGCTGAACCGCCGCGGCGGCGTGCCTGATTTCGTCAAGGTGTTGGATTTCGGTTTGGTCAAAGCGATTGACGGCAAGCGGCAGCAAACTTTGACCGCCGCTGGTTCGTTCACTGGCACGCCGCTTTACATTTCGCCCGAGGGCATCGAAGCACCCACGCAGGCCGACGCCCGCAGCGATTTGTACGCGGTCGGAGCGGTTGGGTATTACCTGCTGACTGGCAAGCCGTTGTTCGATTC
>CALBTA010000287.1 GCA_937967755.1 uncultured Planctomycetaceae bacterium
CCCTTGCCACCGTTCGGAAAGCAGCGGTTTGCTCGACGAATCGTCGACCGCTTCCCGGCCAACGATCTCGGCGGCGCCAAGTTCGCGCAGCCGTTCGTGCTTCGATTCCTTGCCTGTTACCGCCGTGACGCGATAGCCCAATTGCGAAAGCAACATCACCGCCAACGAACCGACCCCGCCGGTCGCTCCGGTAACCACGACACCCTGTTCACTATCAGGCTGAACACCATGATTCTGCAACGACTGCACGCACTGCGCGGCGGTGAAACCGGCAGTGCCCAGCGTCATTGCTTCGACGGCGTTCAGCGCTTTTGGCAGCGGAACGACCCAATCGCTGGGAACTTGGATGAACTCCGACCATCCGCCCCAATGCGCGCCGCCGAGATCGTAGCCAGTGACCAGCACCTGATCACCGGTGGCGTATTCGCTTGCCTCGCTTCGCTCCACCACACCCGCGGCATCTATGCCCGGCACGTGCGGCAGTTGCCGAACGACTCCGGGGTGTCCGCTCGCGGCCAGGGCATCTTTGTAGTTGAGCGACGAATGGCTGACCCGAATCAGCACTTCGCCCGCTGGCAAACGATCGCGGGAAAGCCGCACGACCCGCCGTTTCACATGCCCTTGGCCATCTTTCTCGACCAGAAAACACTTCATCTAGCTGTTCGTTAATCGCTTGAGGAGAAAATCTCGCTTCCGAATGTTACCACGGGACCAGTCGGTGCATCAAAAGTACCGACAGCACGCGATGGAATGATTCGCCTTGCGTTGTCGGTTTTCAAGTAACACTTTATAATTCACACGTGCCGCCCGTGGCGAGAGGCTCCGGCAGCGGCTGATTTCGACTTCCATCCTGAATCCAAATCCCGGCGGTGATTCCGCCATACGGGGAACCCCAAGGAGCGTCACGGTATGAGCAGTGTGATTGAATTCAACGAACAGAACTTTGAAGAAGAAGTGATCAACTCGTCGGAGCCGACGTTGGTCGATTTCTGGGCACCCTGGTGCGGGCCTTGCCGCCAATTGATGCCGGTCATCGAAGAGCTTGCCGGCGATAACGATACCGTTAAGGTTGGCAAGGTAAACACCGACGACAACCAAAGCCTGGCCATCAAGTACGGGGCCGATGCCCTACCGACGCTGCTGGTCTTCAAAGGGGGCGAAGTGGTACAGCGCTTCCGCGGCGTGCAACCCAAAGCCCGCTTGCAAGAGGCGCTGGACGAAGCGGCCGGCTAGCGGCGCAGGCAATGCTGCCTTCAAAAGATGAGCCGCGGCAATTCGTTGCCGCGGCTTTTTGCTGCACTAATGTTGGCATGCGCCGACATGCCGCTCAACCAAGCAACGCCAACCGCCGATGAAATCGATGTGGCAAGATTTAACGACTAGCGAAGTAGTTGCCCCATCGATCAGCTTGCGATGCAAGCAACGCAGCAATGACCGATCGCCCCAAACCGTCGACAACACAAACGCACCGGCTCGACCCTCCGCACCAGCCCGGAGGTGGTCCCGATCTGCCCAGCGAAGTTGAGCGGCCGCAGCCGCAAACCGTGAAGGCGGCAGCAGGGTTGCTGCCGGAAACGCTCGACGAGCAACTGCAACTGCAGGGCCATCAACTGGCGATGGAACTGGTGAAGCGGCAGCGGGAAATCGACCGCCGCGAAGGGCAGTTCAACGCGTACCTGGCGACGCTCGAAAACGAATCGCGCTCCGCCCGACTGCAAACCAAAGAGCGCGATGCCTCACTCGCTACACGCGAGCAGGAGTACCAACTCCGGCTCGCCGAACTGATTCGCCGCGAAGCCGAACTTCCTCTCGATGGCCAATCGGACCCAGCGGAAACCGAACAAGTCGAGCAATTGCGCCTGCGCAAAGAAGAGTTGGATGAGCGTGCGCTGCGATTGGAAGCCGGCGAAAAGCGGCTGACTCTGAAGCGGCAACAGTTTCAGACGCGCCGCGAAGCATCGATGCAATTGGTCCGCCGGCTCATGCGGATGCTTGAGCGGCGGCGGGCCGCCATCGAGGAGCAAGCCGCCAGGGTGCAGTCGCATCCGTTAGAAGCCGCCGACACCCAAACGAGTCCGTCGACGGAGCTGGCAACCAACGACTTGCCAGAGTTGGTCGAGCAATTACAAGCGGAGCGCCAGGCGATTGATGCCGAGCGCGAAGAACTCGCAGATCATCGGCGGGCGTTGGAACTCGGCCAACGCCAGCTTCAGCAAGAACGCGCGCAATGGGAGGACAACCTTCGGCGGCAACAACAGCGCCACCAGAAACAACAAGCGCTCGACAGCGCCGAACTCCAACAAAAGCAACAGGCGCTGCAATCGCAGGCGTCTGATTTGTCGAAGCGCGGGGCTACGCTCGATCAACTGCAGTCGCAAATCACCGACACACACCGGGAAGCTTTGGAACTTCGCCTGGCGACGGAGCAACTCTGGTCGCAACTGGCCGAGGCGGTTCCCCCTGCGGAACTGGCCGACACGCTCGCCCAGCTTCGGTCTCAGATTGCCGAGCATCACCGTGAGCAGGAACAGTCCCTGATGCGGGGGCGGGAAGAGTTGCAGCAGATGGCGGCGCGGCTCGACAGTTCGCAGTTGCAAATCCGCAAGGAGCGCGAAGAACTGCAAGAGTGGACCTGCCGCCGGCAGGAAGAGATCGAATATCAGGCAGCCCGCCTGGTTGCCCATGAGCACCAGCTGCAATCGCAACAGACCGAGCATCAACAAGCCAGCGCCCGCTGGGACCAACAGCGTCACGAGTACGAAAGCGAAATCCGCCAACTGCAAGCGCGCTTGCGGCAAACAAATCGCGCCGCCGCTTGACCGCTTTCCTTCTCCCCCTGGGAGAAGGTGGCCGCAGGCCGGATGAGGGCAGTTGAGATATGAGATTCGATAGCTCTCACCCCAACCCTCTCCCAGGGGGAGAGGGAGTACGCTCAATCACGTTTCAACCGCTCAACCGCCGCCGGCAATTCGGGATCGACCAATCCCTTCACCCCGCGGCCTTCCAGCACCCGGTCTGCGACATCCTCTTTCACCTCGTCGCAATCGGCTTTCCAGTAACGGTATCGATCCTCGGGATCCGGCGGGTTGAGAGGGCGGATGACGCGGAAGCCGATCGTCAGCGAGTTGTCGCTGGCCAACCACCATGGGCTTTGAGGTAGGTCGGGATCGAATTCCCACCAATCTGCGTTCGACGCCAACCGGGCGGCGCTGCGGCACCGCGCAGCGGGTTGATCCCACGACCCGCCGCGAACGACGCGGCCCAGGCGTTTTTTAGGCCAGCGAATCACATCGGCCACGTCGCGGCCCATATCGACTTTTTCGTAACCATCGGCCGAGTGGGCATCGAGTACCCATTCGCAGACATTCCCGTGCATGTCGTGCAAGCCCCACGCGTTGGGCAGTTTGCCGCCGACACGATGCGACTTCTCATCAGCGTTGCCGGCGTACCAGGCGTGTTTCGCTAACTCAACATCGGCATCGCCAAAATGGAACGCGGTCTTTGATCCAGCCCGGGCAGCGTATTCCCACTCGGCTTCGCTGGGCAGGCGATAGAACCGCCCCGTGACGCCGCTAAGCCACTGCGTGTACTGCTTCGCCCCGTACTGCGTCATGCTCACCGCCGGCATCCTCGGGTGGTCGCCATGCTCGAAGCGGAAGTCAGGGTCGTAGATGATCGTCGGAGCGGTAATCGCATCGGCCTCGTTGTCTTCATTCACCCGGCGGATGCCGGCGATGTTGAAGCGTTTGAACGCGTCGTACAGCCGCATGTACTCTTGGTACTCGCCCCAAGTCACTTCGCACTTGCCCATCCAGAAGGCGTCGATGCGAACGGGAACCTGCGGCCCCTCGTCCCGCTTTCGCCCGGCTTCGTCAGCGGGGCTGCCCATCACCACGCGACCCGCCGGGACGGGAACCATCTCGTAAGTGATATCAGTGCCGGGAATCTTCGCCTGATAAGGAACCATGAAGCCGCGTTTGGTTCGCACGAAGCGGACGTCGGTGGGCGGAACCTTGGTGATGCCGACGGACTGTTGATCAACATCTTCTGCAATGGCGAATGTTGCCGTCATCGCGAAGAGCTGAAGCGCGATCAAAGCCGTCCTTCGCCTGGTTGGATGCCCCATCATCGGATCACCAGCCGCATCTTTTCAGGTTCGGCGCGGGGTGAATGATCGGCGAACCCTTTCGGGCCGATCTGTGCGCCGTAGCGTTCGGCCTCCGGCGGCAGGGCGAGCGCTTCCACGTTTTTCAGCACATGGCGGCCGAATCGCAAGTAGGGGATTTCAAACCGCCGGACGACCAGTTCGCGGCCGTCGGGGAAGCGGTGTTTCAACCGCTCGGCATCCTTCGGCACCTTCAAACCGCTGGCTTCGATCACGCTGGCGGTCAGCATGGTTGGCTCGTCGTATTCGTTCCAGGTGAACGTAACGGGGGTGCGGTTGATGATTGCCGAAACCTGCAAATCGTCGCCTTGCAGATACAGCGGAACTTCGTCGGTGAACACGTGCAGTTCAAAGCGGGCCAGCTTCCGCAGGAAGGCGTCGCTGTCGAACTGTTCGCCGGTGCTTAAACGGTGCTCGTCGCCGAGTTCCCCGATGGCCCGGGTAATCTCGCGATCGCCTGCCAGAAGTTCGTACTGCGTCCGCAAAGCCGGCCGCGTATCGTGAATCCACAACAGCGCGGCGGTCAAATCGTTGCGCGAGTTCACTAGCTGAATCATGGCGGTCCGCATCCGCAGCGTTCCGGCGATTTCCTCCGGCGGAACGACCGCCGCGCGCAGTTGCTCGGCCTGCTGTTGTTCGCTGGCGATCCTGGCGTCGATCTTCCTCCGCCCCGACGAGCGCGCCGCCTCGCGGAGCGCTTGCAGG
>CALBTA010000288.1 GCA_937967755.1 uncultured Planctomycetaceae bacterium
AGGTCGCCGGCGATGGGGCGGCAAACAGCGCTTTGCAGGTCAGCGCAGCGGAGAAGGTTGAAATTGCGCCGCCAAACGACGATCATCGTGCCGAAAACCCGGGCGCGAATGCTCTCGCGGACAACCACCCCTCGCCCGATGCCCTTAGCATTGAGCGTGAAAACGCCAGCTTCGGCGCGCAATCTCGCCCCGATGCGAATCGCACTGCGTCGCGGGCGCAGGCGCAGTTCCACAACGAAGTGACCAGTCCAGCGGCCGCTCCGCAAGTTCCCGCTGCGGGCGGCGGAGCGGCACTAGAGGTAGCGGGGGCAGAATTCGCAGGTGCGGGAGCGGGCTTCGCGCATGGCAGCCAATCTGCCGATGCATTTTCGATACAGCGCGCGAAGGAGAGCAAGCAACAAGCGGCGCTGGGGTACGCCGACATGACCGTGGTCAGCGTCGATGTCACGCCTGATGCTCTTTCCCGCGGGTTCATGGATCAATTGCTCGCCAAGCACAAGATTCAGACTGATCGTGCCCGGGCGGCGTTCGATCAGACCGCTGGGTTGGCATGGGCGGGTGATCAAGCTTTGAAAGCGAAGCGCGAACATGATTTGCGAAACCAACTCGCCGGAGGCCAGGCGCAACAGCAGGGGCAAGGAGAGGGTTCGGGACAAGGTGGACAGCAAGGTGGTCAACAAGGCAGTGCCGAACAAGGCGACGGCCCAGCCCAACTTGCGCAAGCGGAAGCCGAAGGCCAGGCGGCGATTCGCGATGAACTTGCCAAGCAAGGCGGAGTGTCGAGCGAGTTGACCGAACAGCAACGCAAGTTGTCGGGCCGGCAAGATCGGGCGCGGCGATCTTCGATAGATAGCGATGTCGATGTCGTGGTCGTTGTTGCGACACAGCAGCAGATAACAGATCTGCTCGAAGACATGCAGAGCCAGCAGCAAGATGTTTTGGCGGTCGCTTACGATCAACCGAAGGGGGCGTGGGCAACAAACCGGTTCGCGGCCCCGCAAGAGGCTGTACAGAAGAACGAAACCAGCATAGAAGCCGGGGGAGAAAAGTCGAAGCTCAACTCGAATGCGCCAGGTGCGGGCAACAATTCCTCAGATGCGGGCGATGACCAGGCCGCCGACGTTAGCGCTCAGGGCCTCACCGCTCCGCCGGAATCGACGCTCGATTCAGTTAGCGACCCAAAGTACCGCGGCCGAAAAATTGACGGCGACGAAGAAAGCTTTCGCGGCATCGCCCGGCGTCTGCATTTGCCGGAGAATTTTCAGCGACTAATGCCGCTCGAAGGCAATGGTCAGTCAGCCGGGGAAGCCCCTTCGCGGCAGCCTCACACTGTGGCGAATTCCGCTCCCCAGCGCGAAGCCCAAGGCGGCGAAGCCTATCAGCGAGAGGTCGAGCATGCGGAAAAATCTACACAAAAATCCGGCGAAGAGCCGCTTGTTCGGATGCTGTTCGTCCTGAGGGCTGTTGATCGCGGCAATCTGGTTTCGCCCGCCCGGGTAGTTCCGCCAGCCAGCGACGCGGCCTTGGAAGTTCCGGCCAGCGGCCAGCCCGTTGACGCCGCGGAAGTTGAGGCGGCTCCGGCCGGGGCGGTTGACGAGTAGGCGTTCAGTCCACAAACTCGCAGGCAGAGCTTTCGTTTCTCATCTGCCTCTGTTTGTGGCAACTATTGAACCGCCATGTCTGATGTAACTATTCGTTTGCGTGACCCCGGGCCACTGGTCGACGACGGCCCCGTCAAGTTGATTGACGCCGAAGGTAACACCTACGAGATCGACTCTTCCAAGCCGGCGGTCGCATTGTGCCGTTGCGGCCAATCGCAGCGCCGCCCGTTTTGCGACGGCACGCACAAAAGTTGCGGCTTCGACGCGGCTGATCGGGTGGAAGTGACATAGCCCCGCTACTCCCTCTCCCTATGGGAGAGGGCCGGGGTGAGGGCTGAAGCGTGTCTCGCTTCACCCTCATCCGGCCTTCGGCCACCTTCTCCCAAAGGGAGAAGGGCTTGAAACCTAACCGCGTCTTTATGCCATGACCTGGACGCAAGAATTTATCGAACTCGCCCCGCGGCGGCGCGGCTTTCACCTGATCACCAACGAAGTGATCGCATCGCTTCCGCAGTTGCGCAGCGTACAGGTCGGCCTGCTGCACGTCTTCATCCAGCACACGTCGGCGTCGCTAACAATCAATGAGAACGCCGATCCCGATGTGCCTGTTGACATGGAGTCGTCGATCAACGCCATCGCCCCTGAGGACTTTCCCTACACCCACACCATGGAGGGCCCCGACGACATGCCAGCCCATGTGAAGGCCAGTCTGCTGGGCAGCAGTGTGTCCATTCCCATACGGAATGGGCGGCTCTTGCTGGGGACGTGGCAAGGGATTTACCTTTGTGAACACCGCAACCGGGCCGGTAGCCGCCGCCTGGTGCTGACTCTTTTGGGCGAGTAGACGGCGGCCGCGTGACGTAATGGGACTTGCGGCACGTGATGAGGTTAGAATAATAAACCCGCATCTACCCTTCTTTTCTCGAAACGGTCGGTGGCCCTCATGCCCAAGATTCTGATAGTTGATGATCTTCGCAGCGACCGCGACTTGATGTCGGCGATCTTAAGCAAGGACCGCCCTTGGGAAGTTGAAACCGCGACCGACGGGCGCGACGCATTCACCAAAGTCGAAGCTTCGATCCCCGATGTGGTCGTGACCGATTTGCAAATGCCGGAGATGGATGGGTTTCAGTTGGTCGCCGCGCTGAAGCAGCGTTTCCCGTTTCTGCCTGTGGTGCTGGTGACCGCCAAGGGAAGTGAAGAGATCGCTATTCGCGCACTGCGGGAAGGTGCGGCCAGCTATGTGCCGAAGCGGGCTTTGTCCAGCGATTTGGTTGAGACGGTTTCCAACGTGTTGGAACTGGCATCGAAGAAGAAGGACGAGGCCCGGCTGATGCAATGCCTGCGGACACATGTTCGCCGGTTGGAGTTTGAAGTCGAGAACGACCGCGACCTGTTGGCACCGTTGGTGAACTGCCTGCAAACCAACCTGATGGATTTGGGCGTGTGCAGCGAAGCCGAGAGCTTGCAGGTTGGCATGGCGCTGGATGAAGCGCTCGTCAATGCGCTGTACCACGGCAACTTGGAGGTCAGCTCCAAGCTGAAGGACGAAGACGACCGGGCGTACTACAACCTGGCTGAGGAGCGCGCGAAGCAATCGCCCTACCGCGAACGGCGGATTCATGTTCAAGCCGATATTTCGCCTGAGGAAGCTTGCATCGTGATGCGCGATCAAGGCCCCGGGTTCGATCCCGAATCGCTGCCCGACCCGACCGATCCCGAAAACCTGCTCCGGGTCCACGGACGCGGCATCTTGCTGATGCGAACGTTCATGGACAGCGTCGAGTTCAACGATCAAGGAAATGAAGTCACGATGGTGAAGAAGCTGAGCGCGTGAAACGCTTTGGCTACTTGCCCAATCGGATCTTAATCGCATCGAATTCGGCGTTGCCGCCGGTGCGTCCGCTTCGTTCCAGGCCGACGCGGTTGAAATCGCCCAGTTGCTCCGCGGTGACGGTGAAAACTTTCTTGTGTGGCCGTCCGCCGTTGCCGCCGGTGACGGTCACATCGAACTCGGCCCCGTCGCCGCGGGTTTCGACGCGAATGATCATTTCGTGAACCACTCCATTGACTGGCTCGAACGCCATGTCTTCGTTGCCGAAGATGTAGTCGTGCTCATCGGTCGTCTCTGCACGGAACGCGCCACCGCCTAGTCCGGGGTGGAACAAGACTTTCACGCGCCCGATCGACACGCCCATGTGCCAACCGAAATTGTTTCCTTCGGTGCCGCTCAGGCGAGCGGTTACTTCGACCTGATCGGGCCAGCGGTCGCGGCCGATCATCTTTTGCGAGGTGATGTACAGCCGCTGATCGCCTTCGTCGTTGTTGCCGTCGATAATCAGTTTCCCGCCGGCGACTTTTGCCGGCCCGTTGTTGTCGGCGGAGTACTGAAACCGGCCGTATCCCTTGGCGACCGATTTGGCGTCGCGGGTGAAAGACTCTTCCAACGTGTTCCGGCCGGCGGTCAGGTCGTGGCGGCGTGCGCCAAGTTGCGTGTCGAAGTCCGCGGAAGCCAGGTTCGCTGTTTGCCATTGCTGCCAACCTTCGGCCAGCGATTTGGCCTTCTCCAGTTCCACGCGGTGGCCCGTCTTCATTTGCAACAGCGCATCGGCCTGCCAGGCGATGTCGTCAATTTCGCTGGCGGTTAGTTCGATCAATGTCAGGACGGACTCCCGCGGCTTGCGGTCGATCAATGCCCGGGCGGCGGCCAACTGAACCAGCGCGCTTTCGGCTTCCAGCAGTGGAACTATCCGGTCAACCGACGCGTCACCCTGCGCGATTTCCAGCGCAACGATGACCGCGGCGCGAACGCCTGCTGTCTTGTGATCCAACGACCGTTCCAACAGCTTCGCATGAGAGGCATCCGCGCATGCCCACAATGCCTGGGCGGCGATGCTTTGGGTGTGCTCGTCCGGCAAGATCGGCAGCGTCTGCAAAATGGCGGCGGTCGCATTCGCGTCCGCGCGGGCGGTCAACACTTGTAATGCGGCGGTCGTTAAGCTCTGCCGCAATACGATCGTCTGTTCGGAACTGAGTTGCTCGAGAATCTTTTCACACCGCCAACTCACTTCCGGGTCCTTCGACTTCGACGCTTCGGTCACCATCCGCCGGGCGGCATCGCCAAACGTCGGCAGCTTCTTGAATGCCGCTTCGCGTACGGCGAATTCCGTATCCGATAGTTGCTTGATCAGTTTGGCGATTTCCTCTTGGCGTTTCGCGTCGGGTTGAAGGCGTTGGAGGAACTCAATCAACTCCGCCGTTTCGGTCCCCACGCCGTTTTGCCTTAAGATCAACTCTGCGTCAGATGCTTCCTGTGCTGACAGCGGCGAAGTCGGGGCGAACGCGAACGCCAAAAGGCCAACGCATATCACGCTGCAACAGGTTCGGTCTGATAAACGCATGTATTTTGATGAGTGAGATAGGATCAGAAACAGAAAGCGACGACCAGTCGCCGCACTCCAATGCCTAGGAACATTGTATTCACAGCCGGGCTACGATGTCTTCCGCAATACGATGCCGCGGCCAGTTTCTTCGAATCCCAACTTGGCATAAAGCCCCAAAGCGGCTTCGTTCTTCTGCATTGCCTGCACCTGGCAGCGGGAAACGCCGTAGGCATGCAGTTGGCGCAGCGCCTCGCCGATCAGGAACGTCGCTAGGGCTTGGCGGTGATACTGCTGCACGGTTGACAAGTCGACCAGCCCGACCGCTTGGACTCCCCAACTGCTGGCCAGCGGTTCCAAATCCCAGAACGTGACGCTGCACGCGGGCGATTCCTCCCCGGGCGATCGCAATACGAAACGTGTCCGGTCGGAGAGCGAAAACTGGCACGCTTCCCACCAATGGCGCAGCGGCGGGTC
>CALBTA010000289.1 GCA_937967755.1 uncultured Planctomycetaceae bacterium
ATCGGCACGCCGCGGCCGCTGGCCGACTCAAGACTTTCCAGCACCAACGCCCCGGCCCCTTCGCCGATGACCATGCCGTTGCGATCCTTATCGAACGGGCGTGAAAGCTGCTCCGGCGGGCGGCCGGCGGCGAGCTGTTCCTGCAGTGCCATGTGTATGCTGCGCAGCGGGTGAATCCGCGTGCCGGTCGATCCGGCGATGATGATGTCGGCGTGGCCGCGGTCGATCGTGCAAGCCGCTTCGGCAACGGCCAGGTTGGCCGAGGCTTCGCGAATGGTGATCGAATTGTTCGGGCCCCGCATGTCGTTGTAAATCGCGATGTGGCTGGCCGGCATGTTCGGCAGAAACTTCAGCAGCCACAGCGGATCAACTTTCTTGATCCCGCGCTCGCCCCACTCGCCAAAGTTAAAATTGCCGTCGGTCAGGCACTCGCGCACGCCGTCGTTGAATTCCTCCGGCACGGTCATCATGTAGTCGCTGCCGTAGACCACGCCGGTCCGGTCGGCGTCGTACCCACCGTCGCCCAAGCCCGCATGGTTCATCGCCAACTGGGCCACGGCGACCCCCATCTGAATATCACGGCAAGCGACCTTCAAATTCTTCTTGATGTTCCGCTGCTTCTTTTTTTCCAACGGCCCGAACGCGTTGATATCGCCGGTCGCGAAATCCCAACACTCACCCGCCCCGTAAATCGGCAAATTGTCAGGCGGAACCGATTGCAACGTGCGCACCCCGCTGGTGCGGTTGGCCAACGACTCCCAGACCGCCTCGGGCGAATTGCCCAACGGGCTGATCAAGCCAAAGCCGGTAATAACCACGCGACGTTTTCCGTTCTTCATCGCAGCCGATTCTCAGTACTTCTCAGGGGGCGTTCGAGTGTTCCGGCGATTTTAGTCGTCGATCCGTTTTCCGTCGAGGGAAGATTCGCGAAACGAGCCATCGAACTTGTGCGACGTGACCCGTTGAATAGTTGCCGCTCTTCGCGAGGGAACTGCTTCGCGTCCAATTGCGGGCCGGATGCGCCGACATTTTTCAAACCTTGTTCAACACGCGAACCCATCACAATTGCCAAAGGCCTCTCAGCTCAGTTCGGTGATGATCGCCATCAGCGGTAGGCAAATGGGCGTGGCGTAGAGCAGACTCGATAGTATTGTGGCCAAAACGATCAATCCGCCGGCATACATGTGCCCGAGGGATGAACGCGGTTGCGAGCGCCGTAACCAGTAGCCCGACTGCCACCACAAGCGAAACGGGGCTCAGCGCGATGGTCGTGGCGACCGGCAACTCCGTTTCAAAATCGGCGAAGAGTTGATCGAACCGCCTCCGTGTAAACGACACGCCGAGAAGAAGCCCAACGGTCAGCAACAGGGCCAACAAGTTCGCAAAACCCGGCCACCAAGGTGCGCGATCACCTTCGCCATCCGCCGGCGATGTTGGTGGTTGGTAGGGGTTGATGTTTTCGTCGGTGGCGGTCACTGCCTGCATCTCACAGATATTCTACCACGTTCGCGCTCAGTCACAGAGCAAGTAAATGTTCTGCCCCAACTCCAGCGCTTCTTCGCAAGTAGAATTAAACTGTTCGAGCGTGGTTATTAATACGTTCCTTGACGGCAGCAAGTCGATCAGAGCGCGAATCTCTTGTGTAAGCTCTGGCAACTCGGAGTTGTTGAACGAAGTATCGGCGTAGTAGTCGCTCATTCTCACAAGCAGACGAAAGCGGCCGATAGGTACGTTGTTTCTGCAAAAGATCAGCTCATGGATTTTGGCATCGAAGCCGCATGAAGGAAGATTCTGGCTTGCGGCTTCAACCGTATCGGCGACGTGGACGTCGAGCATTGAACTTAGCGGGGCGAAAAGAGGTGTCCTGATGCAACTGCAGCGCCTAGGTTCGATCAC
This sequence comes from uncultured Planctomycetaceae bacterium, assembly GCA_937967755.1. GTDB lineage: Bacteria > Planctomycetota > Planctomycetia > Pirellulales > Pirellulaceae > CALBTA01. The sequence goes on from CALBTA010000289.1 coordinate 1,897, forward strand.
GCACGACACAATTCGGCAGGACTTTTCCAGGGACCTTGGTCAGCATTGTACCGAATTGGTTCGAACGCGTGTACGGAATTGAAACGCCGCATTGCGTCCCTCAGTAGCGATGCTTCGCCTGCTGGAAAGACACCCTATGAGAGTGCTCCTGGCGAGAGGGGGTCGCGAAAGTGACGCTCGCCGACGAGAGTCACCTCCCACAGTCTTGGAACAAGTCAGGAGACTTATTCCACTGTCGACTAATATCGCCCGTGTTGGTTTGTGATGGCGCCGGTTTGGTAGACGGGGCTGGAGTTGCCGGTGGGGGCTTGGGCGGCGAGCGGAGCGGCGGTCGTGCCTTTAGCTTCCAGAATCATCATCGCGTCGGCCCGGGGGGCACCTTCGAAGGGGTTGGGCACATTGCGCATGCCCAGCAGGCCGCGTTTCGTCGCGCCCGGCTTGGCAACCACGCCGCAGCTAACGACCAGCACGTGGTCGGCCGGCCAAATGAAACGCTCGTGCACCCGCCACGAAACCAGTTGCGGCACCTGCACTTGCACCTTCTGGCCTGGGTTTAGCTGCGTCGGAACGTCGATATCGACGTCGACCAGCCGTTCGACCTGATCGACCTTGCACTTGATCACGCAATCGACGACTGGCGTGTTGTCTTGCACCGAAGTGAGCGGGTTGATCGACAGATTGTACCCTTGGCGAATTTCGCCTAATTCCGGCTGGTAGCTGCCGAAGGCGTCGCCGCTGAAGAGAATATTTTTGATGTAGCTGGTCGGCTTGACGTGTGTCAGTTCGGCGGATTGGCCGTTGTACACAATCAAATCGCTGGCGTGGTACTCGCGGTAGTCGGTTCGTTTGGAAAGTTCGCTGACCAACAACGCCGCGTCTTCTTTCGACATGATCCAGGCTTGGATGCCGGGTGTTTGCACAGTGACTGGACGCATGATGCGGTGCAGCGATTCCCGCCAGTTGGGGTTGTTGATCGTCAGCAAGCGGACGCCGAACGCGTAAGCGTCAGTCTGCCCGCCTACGAAGCGATCGACCACGCCCTTGACGACTTCCTGCATTTGCGGCGTGTGGTACA
>CALBTA010000290.1 GCA_937967755.1 uncultured Planctomycetaceae bacterium
GCGGGCAAATCTTGGCCGCCGACGTTGTAAAGTTTGCACAGCGTAACCGCGGGGCGGGGTTTTGTCCTATAGGGAATCGACGCGTCGCGCGTCGAATTCGGGAAAAAGACATCGCGGGAGTAGCTAGCGGCGATGGCAGCCTGTCGATCGTAAGCCGGGCACTCTTGTCCGGCCATCGACGGGCAAGAGTGCCCGTCATACGTCATTCAAACGGCACACTCCCAATTGGTTCACGCACTGACAGCACTCGGCTATACTACGGAAGCCCGCAGTTTGGCGTTCAAGACATTTGCTTTCGAGAATATCTAGCGCGGCGTATCAGCCATCAAGCTAGCACTGCAATGCCCAAGTACGTGGTTCGTTTCGGCGTGATGCGTTCGCTTGGCGTGCTTAGCACGCGCGGGGGCGATACGTTCAGCCGCGGTGCACAAGTCGTGGCCCGCACACAGCGCGGGCTGGAAGCGGGTGAGGTGCTGTGCGAAGCGACGACGCCGGCGCTGGCCCAGTTGAAGGATCCGCCCAGCGGGCAAATCTTGCGGGAGATGTCTTCCGAAGACGCCAACGAACTGGCCCACATGCAAGCCCAGGAAGGGCGAGAGTTTGAAATCTGTTGCCAGTACGTGAAGAAGCTGGGGTTGGCGATGGAGCTGGTCGACGTCGAGCATGTGTTCGGCGGCGAGCGAATCGTTGTTTACTACCTTTCCGAAAACCGGGTTGATTTTCGGGAGTTGGTAAAGCAACTCGCTTCCGAATTTCAAACCCGCATTGAGATGCGGCAGATTGGCGTACGGGACGAGGCGAAGCTGCTGGCCGATTACGGCGATTGCGGAAAGCCGGTTTGTTGCAACACGCACCTCAGCGCGATGCCGCCTGTTTCGATGAAGATGGCGAAGCTGCAAAAGGCGACGCTCGACCCGACGAAGATTTCCGGCCGCTGTGGCCGTTTGAAATGTTGCCTGCGGTACGAGTACGATACGTACGAGGAATACCAGAAAGAACTTCCGCCGATTGGCAGCGAGATTGTTACTGCCGAAGGCCGTGGGCGCGTGTTGAACCATGAAATTCTGACGCGGCAAATGTTGATCCAAACCGAAGACGGCCGCCGGACGATGATCGACGCCAGCGGCGTGCTAACCGTTCTTTCGCGCGGCACGCCGCGAAAGAAATCGCGCGGTGATCGCCCTCGGCGTGATGAGCAAGATAAAGGCGGATCGAAACCGGAGGAGCCGAAGTCAGAAGAGAAGTCAGATGAGATGAAGTTGGAAGCGAAGGAGTCGGAAGAGATGAAGTCGCAGGAGAAGGGGCCGGACGAAAGTAACGGGGGCTTCCAGCCACCGTCGAAAGAAGAGCCCGCTGGATAGAAGCAACCGTTACAAATAGCTTCACGGTGGCTAGAAGCCCCCGCTACGAATTTCGGTGGCTAGAAGCCCCCGCTACGACGAGGCGACTATGACCCAACAGCAACACCCGATGGTTCAACTTCTTCACGAAGACCCGCGTTACTCGCTGGAAGCATACCAGTTCGTGCGCGAGGCGCTTTCGTTCGGCCAACAGGTGTTGGGCTACGGCGAAGCGCAGATTGCCGAGGGGGACGAGGAGTCGACCAACCCCTTCCTGGCCGCGCTGGCTGAAGAGGCCCGCAAGCATAGCGGGGATGACGACGATGACGACCCGCGGATCGAACAACATCTGACCGGGCAGCAATTGTGCGAAGCGATTCGCCAGCATGCCGTGGAGCAATACGGTTTGATGGCCAAGGTGGTGCTGAACAGTTGGGGGGTGAACTCGACCGGCGACTTCGGAGAGATTGTGTACAACCTGATTCGCGTTGGTTGGATGAAGAAATCGGATGACGACCGGCGGGAAGACTTTGACGATTGCTACGATTTCGGCGAGGCGTTCGAGCAGCAGTTCGAGTTCTCGCTGCCGAAGGAGTAGCCCCGGCCTATGTCAGCGTCCCGACGCAAGAAGCGCGGCAGCTCTTCCAACAAATCCGACGGCCAGCGCGGCGCACATGGCGGCGACAACCCGCCGCCAGCGGAAAAAGAATTGCCACCCGCCCGCCCGCCGGCGAAGAACTTGCCGCTACTGCTTCTCTGTGCTGCCCTGTTTGCCATTTGGGTGGCCGTGTTGATCGCGCTGGCGACTGTTTTTCAGTAACGCCCGATGCCACCGGCATGACCACTTGCCGCAGGCCCTTGAACGTAGCTGGGGCGCGTGCGACAATTTTTCACTTCCGTGAACCAGCAAAGACAAAGACAGCGAGCCGGAGATTGAGCAACCATGAAAGTGGAACCCTTGGGCGATAAGGTCGTCATCAAGCGTTTGGAGGCCGAGGAAGTTACCGCCGGCGGCATCGTGTTGCCCGATTCGGCCCAGGAAAAGCCAGCCCAGGGCAAGGTTCTGTCGGTTGGCGACGGGCGGCAACTGGAAAGCGGAGGGCGTGCCCCGTTCCAGGTTCAGGAAGGCGACCGCGTGTTGTTCGCCAGTTACGCCGGCACGGAAGTGGTTGTCGACGATGAAGAACTGCTGGTGATGAGCGAAAGCGACATTCTGGCGGTGATGGAATAGCCGGTGGTTGTGACGAAATTGTCACATTTCCACGCTGGGTCGGCGTTATAATAGAGCGTGGGGAATAATTGACCCGTCCCCGCTCGAATACATGGCTTGAGCTTCCCGCCATCAATCTGCGCTTGTGCGGACGGCGCTGGCAAACAACTTCACACGTGATAGGAGTTTCACCCGTGAAACGCATCGCCCCCTTGGCTGCATTTTTGGCACTGTTGGCAATCGCTTCGCCAAACTTCGCAGAAGACAAAACCGCCGCGGCGGATGCCAGAAGCGTTGACGCCAAAACCTATGAACAATCGGTCGCTCGGGCGATCAACTACTTGAAGGTCAAAGGCCAGCGCGACGACGGGTCGTATGAAGAACAAGGCATCGGCGTGACCGCATTGGTCACCACGTCGCTGCTTCGCCACGGCCGCACGCCGCAGGACCCGCTGGTCGCGAAGAGCTTGAAGTTTCTGGAGAAGCACGTTCGCGAAGATGGCGGCATTTACAGCAAAGGTTCGCTTTACCGCAATTACGAAACGTGCCTGTCAGTGCTGTGCTTCAGCGAAGCCAACGAAGATGGCCGTTACGACAAGACGATCGCCAACGCCGATAAATTCGTCAAAGGCATTCAGTGGGACAAGAGCGAAGACTCGGACATCGACCGTTCGCATGAATCGTTCGGCGGGGCGGGTTACGGCAAGCATGGCCGCCCTGACCTGTCGAACACGGCGTTCCTGATTGAAGCTCTGAAAGCGGCCGGCAACGATGCCGATAGCGAAGCGATGCAGGCCGCGCTGGTCTTCGTTTCCCGTTGCCAAAACCTGGAAACCGAACACAACAAGACCAAGTTCGGCCCGAAGGTGAACGACGGCGGGTTCTATTACACCATCGCCGCTGGCGGCAGTTCGCAAGCCGGGCCGACCGAAAACGGCGGCTTGCGGAGCTACGCTTCGATGACTTACGCGGGGTTGAAGAGCATGATTTACGCCGGCGTCGATAAGGACGACCCGCGCGTGACCGCGGCAGTTGGTTGGATCAAGAAGCATTACGACCTGGACACCAACGCCGGCATGGGCGAAGCCGACGAGGCGATGAAAACGGCCGGGCTGTATTACTACTACCACACGTTCGCCAAGACGCTGCACGCCCTCGGCGAGGACGAAATCACCAC